>CALHZE010000092.1 GCA_938040915.1 uncultured Bacteroidia bacterium
AGGAGCTCCATTCGGATACTCTCCCTCTTCAAGTTCCTTACAGCTTTCTCGAGGCGAACAAACGAAGTCCCACCCAAGTTAAACGCTTTAATGAGCTTTATCCCAAGAAGATACTCTATCATGCGTGAAGAGGTCTCGCGTTTTACACGGCTAAATTTTCGTCCTAAACTCGCCACGATAGCCCCCGAGAGAAGGGTAATCGGGTAAGCCACCACGACTACGCTTAGGGCAATAAGTGCCATTTTCCAATTGAGTATCGCAAAGAAGATCAGCACAAGTAAGGGGACGAAGAAGCCCGAAATTGCCTGTGGAATGAAGTGTGTAATGAGGAACTCGGTCTGAGAATAGTCCCCCGCCATATATTCGCCAATCTCGCCGGGGTCTTTGCTGTTATAATAGCCCATCGGGAGACGTCGCATGTGTGCTACGAGCCGCAATCGTCCATCCGTGGTAATCGCATACCCATCGGTAAAGGTCGCATCATAGGTTCGGTTCGCCACAAGTACATAGAGGGTCATTCCCACTACAAACGAGATCATAAGCCCCAACACCTGCCACCAGTCGAGCTGTACCGAGCTATCGATTAGCGGTAACAAGAAGATAATCACCGCAAAAGCCAATATGCTATAGGGCGTACCCTTGAGAAGCGCCTCAACGATCGACCAAATGACCATGGGGCGCATTCGGCGCGGTTCGCCCAAGCTAGACGAGACCATTGCCTTCCGTAGACTACTCATCACACGTTCTGTTGTTTGTAATCATTCTTTGGTGCAAATGTATATAAATTTCGCTGCAGACACGTGAGCTAGACGGTTTCGTGCTGTCGACACCTGAGTCGGAGGCTAGCTGGGTAGGGGGGAGGCTTGATACTGTGATTGTCAACGGTGTACAGACGCAGCGTGAGGCGTCCGTATTTGTGGGCGTTCCGCTATCAGCTCTTTACCACCGCCGCCCCCAGCCGAGCCGTTGCCTCAATATCGCGCAATGAGACCACCTCATTGGGAGTATGCATGTAACGACACGGGATGCTCAACAGCGCCGTACGAATCCCTTCCGCACTCACCTGCATCAGGTTCGCGTCTGTGCCCGTCGGGTGCGCTATCGCCTCTAATTGATAGGGAATAGACTCGCGCTCGGCGGCGGCAACCAACCGCCGAGCCAACTCTGGGGCAATGTTCGGTCCTTTCGTGATGACGCACCCCTTTCCCAACTCGATCTGCCCGCTCCGCCGAGGGTTTACCGACGGATAGTCAGTGGCGTGCGTCACATCTATCGCTATGCCAACGTCGGGACGCAGGGAATAGGCCGCCGTCCGTATCCCACGACACCCCAGCTCCTCCTGCAACGACGCGACCAGATAGAGGTCACACGACAACGGCTGCGAGGACAACAGATGTGCAATCTCCACCATCGCATACACCCCAACGCGGTCATCTAATGACTTCGATGTTACGTGTTCCAACGAAAGCAACTCGGGCTCCGTGGCATACGAGATGTAATCGCCCACAGAAACTCGAGCCTCCGCCTCCTCCTGCGACGATGCTCCGATGTCAATCCATAAGTCCTCGACTTTTACTTGCGACTTGCCGCGTTCCTCAGGTGTCATGAGATGAATCGCCTTCTTGCCCACCACGCCGACCACCGTCTCTTCGTCGTGTATGATATACACCCGCTGCGACGGCAAGATGGTTACGTCCACACCCCCCACAGGTTGAAAATAGAGATAACCATCGGGGTCTATGTAGGTCACCATCAGCCCCACCTCGTCAATGTGAGCGGCGAACATCACCTTCTGCCCCGACCCGCGCCGGTGCGCAATAAAGTTGCCATAAATGTCAACGGTCACCTCGTCTACGTAAGGGCGGATAAAATGCGTAAAGAGTTCGCCCGCATCTCGTTCGTTCCCCGAAACACCACGTGCCGAAAGCAGAGAGAAAAGAGTATTGAGATCCATTGTCCCGTTACTATATTTAGTACTTATTCCAAACTCACGGCACGGAGCTGCCGTGTCTCGGTAAATATACGTCATTTTACAAACCTTCGCGCAAGGCATAAAAAGAAAACGCCCCTTTTGAGGGCGTTTTCTCTATATATGAAACAGGTACTAGTACCTTATAACCTTCACGCTCCGCTCCGAAGAATCTGCCGTACAGAAACGCGCAAAATAGAGCCCTGCGGGGAGTGCCTCAGTATCGACTATCGTCTCCGTCCCTTCTAATACCCCAGCACGTACCACGTTCCCCGTAAGAGTAACTAACTCGTAACGCACCGCAATCCCCTCGGGGTTTACTATCCGCAACTGCGCGGTAAACGGATTAGGAGCTACCACCACGCTAGCTAATACGGCGTCCTCTACCGCCTGTGGAGTTTGGGGCTTCCAACCACCGCTTCCATTTCCACCGCCATTTTATTTCCACCTCCGTTATTCCCTTTCTTCTTAAACACCGCCTTTACGGTCACAGCCTCCGTCACGGTGAACTTCTTCGTTGCAAGGATGTCTTGCGTGCCTGCTGTAAGTGAGGTAAGCGAATACCCATCTTTGGGTCTAGCAGTTACCGTAAGCTCTGTGCCCTCTGCTACTGCTTTGAGCGTCTCGTCGTTGTAGCCCTCGATTGCGAGTGTCCCTTCGCCTTCCTTGGCGAGGGTTACTGCGAAGGTGGTAGAGCCGCCACCTGGGTTTGAACCTCCATTCTTAGTAAACACCGCCTTTACGGTCACAGCCCCCGTCACGGTGAACTTCTTCGTTGCAAGGATGTCTTGCGAACCTACCGTAAGAGAGGTAAGCGTATAGCCCTCTTTGGGCGTAGCAATTAATGTAAGCTCTGTGCCCTCAGCTACCGCCTGGAGCGTCTCGTCGTTGTAGCCCTCGATCTCGAGCGTCCCTTCGCCTTCCTTAACGAGGGTAATAGCCACATTCTTCTTAAACACCGCCTTTACGGTCACTGCTCCCGTTACCGTAAATTTCTTCGTCGCAAGGATGTCTTGCGTGCCTACTGTAAGTGAGGTAAGCGAATACCCATCTTTGGGTCTAGCAGTTACCGTAAGCTC
>CALHZE010000093.1 GCA_938040915.1 uncultured Bacteroidia bacterium
GATGCGTCCGTACACGCCGTTTGTCCGCTTGTCGCCCGCACGGGCCGTCCGCGTAGGACCGTTTTTTGCGTCGCCTTTCTACTCGTCTAGCGTGACCCTACTTTACGAATTCCAAATCTCCTTCTCCAATACAGAACCGTAAAGAAATAAGAAAATGAATACAGGAAAGTATATAAAAAGAAGCCTTGAAAGCCCTCTTTTTGGGTAGGTAAAAGTGCACGCAAAGTACACGCAAAGTCCCCGCGATCTACCCGAGGAGTACCCGCAGAGTACCCGCTGGGTAAGAACTGCCCTGCAGAGAGGATAACGAATTAAGGAAAACATAAATCGGTTGCCGCCCGAACGCCTCGCCCCGCTTTTCTTACCTTTTGGGCACAAAAAAAGGGTTCTGAATCCAGAACCCAAAACTAATAGTAAACATAAACGCAAGCTCCCCATCTAGGACTTGAACCTAGGACCCCCTGATTAACAGTCAGGTGCTCTAACCAACTGAGCTAATGAGGAATGTCTTCTAACCTAACTCTCACCCCCGTCTCGTTTCCTTTCCGAAGGCGACACAAAGGTATGGGCTTTTTGGCAAACAAAAAAATCAAAATCCTTTTCTCTACCCGCTATTCCTAACCAGAATGATACGAATCGATTGGTTACCACACGATTAACATTTTCGTTCAGTGGAAAATATTTTTTCCACTGAGCCTTTTCTCCCCGTCCTTTGTTCTATCTTTGTCACACAAATCACTTTTGAAAAGACCCGAGACATGGAAATATTAGATGGCAAAAAAGCCGCCGCCGCCCTCTCGACCGAACTCAAAAACGAGGTCGACGCACTTGTGGCTAAGGGCGAACGACGACCCAAACTCGTCGCCGTACTCGTGGGCAACAACCCAGCAAGCGAAACCTACGTCCGAAACAAAGAAAAAAAATGCGCCGAACTCGGCTTTATCTCCGAAATCCGTCGCTTCGACACCGCCATCACCCAAGAGCAACTCTTGGCTGAAATCGACAACATCAATAACGACCCCGAAATAGACGGCGTTATCGTCCAACTCCCCCTCCCAAAACACGTCGACGAGCAACGCATTACACACCACATCGACCCGCGTAAAGACGTCGACGGCTTCCACCCCGTTAGCCTCGGACGAATGCTCCTCGGGCTACCCTGCTACCTGCCCGCCACCCCGTATGGCATTATCAAGCTCCTCGCCTACTACAAAATCCCTACCCGCGGCAAACACGTCGTCGTGCTCGGGCGTAGCCACATCGTGGGGTTGCCCGTCGCCAATATGCTGTTGCAAAAAGGCGAGCCGGGCGACTGCACCGTGACCGTGGCACACAGCAAAACACAAGACCTGCCCTCCGTCCTACGCTCTGCCGATATCCTGATCGCCGCCGTCGGCATTGCCGACTTCGTTAAAGCCGATATGGTCAAAGAAGGGGCTATTGTGATCGACGTCGGGATCAATCGCGTGGAAACAACCAAAAACGAGAAAGGATGGGAACTCCGCGGCGACGTTGCCTTTGACGAGGTCGCTCCCAAATGCTCTTATATCACCCCCGTGCCCGGCGGCGTAGGACCGATGACCATCCTCTCCCTCATGCTCAACACCCTCCGTGCACGAAAGGGCGAGGTCGAATAGACTTTCCCCCCCCCCACACACACCGCAAAGGGCGCTTCGTCACGGAAAGGTATTTACACCCTTTCTAAAATGCAGGAAAATACCACGAGGTTACTACGAATGTTGTAATTTCGTGCGGTAGCCTACCTCCGTGGGTTACTTGATACGAACGAAAAAAAACTTAATACATATGGATGTACGCTTGATGTTGGGCGATGAGGCCATAGCCCAAGGTGCCATCGATGCCGGAGTCTCTGGGGTCTACGCTTACCCTGGTACGCCGAGCACCGAGATTATGGAATATGTCCAACTCTCTCGCGAGGCGGCCGAGCGCGGTATACATCGCCGGTGGTCGGCCAATGAAAAAACCGCTATGGAGGCCGCCATCGGAATGTCGTATGCCGGCAAACGAGCACTCGTTTGTTTCAAACACGTGGGGCTCAACGTAGCAGCTGACGCCTTCGTCAATGCCGCTATTACGGGGGTCAACGGCGGATTGGTCGTCCTCGTGGCTGACGACCCCTCTATGCATAGCTCGCAAAACGAACAAGACAGCCGAAACTTTGCCAAGTTTGCCCTCGTCCCATGCCTCGAGCCCTCTAACCAACAAGAGGCTTACGAGATGGTCGGAAAGGGGTTCGAGCTCTCGGAGGCGATGAATACTCCCGTCCTCCTGCGCGTGACCACCCGTATGGCACACTCGCGTGCTGGGGTGACCCTCCGTCCCACAAAGAAGGAGCAGAACAATATGACGCTCCCAAAAGACCCACGTCAGTTTGTCCTCCTACCTGCCATCGCCAAGCGCAACTACAAGCAGCTCTTGGAAATGCAACCCAAGATGGAGGCTGACTCCGAAGCCTCACCCTACAACAAGCTTGTGAAAGGAAAGCAAGGCGGCATAGGGATTATCACCACGGGGATCGCTTACAACTATCTGTGTGAAGCCCTCGAAAAACACGACTACTCGATTCTCAAGATTACCCAATACCCCCTTCCGCGCACGCTCGTAAAGGAACTCTATGACTATTGCGGTGAGCTCATCGTCATGGAAGAAGGATACCCCGTCGTAGAAGACATGTTACGTGGCTATCTCAACGAAGGGAAAAAAATTAGCGGACGCTTAAACGGACTCCTCCCGCGAGACGGCGAGTTAAACCCCAACTTGGTGGCAAAGGCGCTCGGGCGACCCATCAAGGAAGGCGAAGCAATCCCCGACCTCGTGGCTGGGCGTCCTCCGTCACTCT
>CALHZE010000094.1 GCA_938040915.1 uncultured Bacteroidia bacterium
TCACGTCAGCCTTGAAGCCGAGCCGCGCCCACAAATAGGCTGCAATGAACGGATAAGCGGGGACACCCGCCGAGCCGTGCACCATCTTAAAGTCGTTTGTACCGACCCCTTGCGCAGGCTGTGGTATCAAGACCACATTCCCGAAACGCACCTTTGCTACGCCGATACACTCGACGCCATCTTTCTCAATCACTTGGTGCTCACCGGGGACTGCGCCATACCGCCGACGCAGCGTATCCATCTGTGCTGGGGTCATAACCCGCGCCATCCATGCGGCGAGCGAATCGCCCCGCACGAGCTCAGGATAGCCACTCAGCAGATACGCCGCCGTAGACCCCTCAGCATAGCTATTAAACAGCGGCGCTTGGGTCATCAATACTTTGCCAAACTCCTTAGCTGTAGCGGGGAGTCCCTCTAGATTATACCCCTTCGCCTGCAGCTCTTTCAACACATTATAGAGCGACTCAATCACCTCGAGCCCCGAGGCTTGGAGGGAGTTTGCCCCTGGTCCTTTGAGGTAGTAGAGTGCCACCCGCTTCTCCTTATTGGGCTTGCGGCGCAACGAAACATAGTTCCACAGCGTCTGGGCAAAGGTTTCCATCCGATCGGGAAGGGTGTAGTTGTAGGTCACCCCGTCCTCATCCGCCTGTTGCGCCACAATGACGTAGGGCATCAATGCCCCGTCCATTTCTGGGGTTACGACGCTCTGGCTCAAGAAGCCGCCCAACATCCCATTGGGGTCTGCCTCCCACGCCTCTTTGAGCATATTGACAGTCAACGGGGCAAAGAGCGGGATATTCTGCCGCTTAAACCACTCGGCAACGTGCTTTGACTCCCCCATCATAAAGCGCCCGTGGGGAATGTAGACCACAAGGTCAGGGTTTATCTCGTTCAGATACTCGAGGCGCTTCCCGCCCGCATTGATGGGGTAAACGTTAAAGCCGACCTTTTCCAAGCCGTCGATAATCGAGTCAAGGTGTTCCCTATCGGGCGAGAAGGGACCTGCCGCCATCCCCGTAAAGAAGGCCAGCTTTGGCGCCCCCTCACGAAACCCATGTTCGTTGTAATAGGCTTGAAACTCCCCTACTGTGACAAAACCCTTGTCGGGCAAATTCTTCGCAAATAGACACTCGCCCGGATAGTCTATCGGGTCGAGGATCTCTCCGCTGCGAAGCGCCTTTCCTAAAATTTCTGCACGGAAGTAGTTAAAGCCCGAACGAAGGTTGGTAGCCCCTGCGCTGAGCCCCGCGCTACGGAAATACTTCATAAAGCGCGCAAGCTTGGCGGAGTCGATATTCTTGAGGTCATTCTCTGGGGTGGTGGTCATGAGGGTCAGGTAAGCAATCCCCTTTTCCCCCAAGGCTTTCACGCGCTCGCGGTCTTCGTCAGTCCACTTGAGCCCCATCCCGAAGGCGATCACCGCGTCGTAGCTGGCGAGCTCCTCGGTGTGGTTTACCACGTGGAGGGTCACATTCTCTTTGTCGACCGAACGCATCATGCCCTTGCACGCCGCCTCTGGATAATTGACCATGGCGATCCGCACGGGGCGGGGTCGCAACAGCAGATAGAGTGTCACAGCACCGCCGAGCAGCACCAACACCACGAAGATCAGTAAGAGTTTCTTTTTCATATTCCAACCCAAAAGCCACACTTAGTAGTGCAGCGCCAAAGATACATAAAAACTACGCCCTGGGGAGAGGGAGGTCACCACACTCACCTGCTCGCTTACATGGTTGAGGAGGTTTTCGCAACCCAAGGTTAGCGTCGCATAGCGCTTCCAGCTTGCCGAGAACGAAGCTCGTAGGGTGTAATAAGCCGGATAGTCTTGATACTCATAGGTATTGTTGGCTTGCGACTTGACGAAAGCGGCGTGAAGCGGACCGTTGAAACGCCCAGAGAGATCGCCCCCTAAGGCATAATCTTTACGGAGCGTGAAACGGTAATTAACAGCCGCCGAAGCCGTGTGAGGACGCACCTGTGAGAGGTCATATACCTTGCCATCCTTGTCCTTCTCTTCCACCACATCGTAAACGAAAGAATGGTTGAGTCGCAGGTCAAGCCCATTGATGATGTGGTAAGTTAAGATGGTTTGCAACCCTGCAATCCAGCTCGTGCCCGCGATGTTCATATAGCGGAGGTAGTTCTTCCCCCCCTCCTGCACCGAGCGCGTCTCAATACGATTTTCAAACTGGTTGTAGTACCCCGTCATGCTGAAGTTGATCTTACTCCCCAAGATGAACTCGGGCGAGAGGGCAAACATCTGGCTCGTCTCGGGTTGAAGGTGCTCGCTGCCTTGGATGATAAACATCCCTTGGTGATTCCATTCCATAAAAAGCTCCTTGAGCGTAGGTGAGCGAAAGCCCATGGCGTATGATCCCCGCAGAGCACAATATTTTTCGCGCCACATCACTGCCACGCGCGGCGTCGCATAGCCCTTAAATTGCGAATGCTGGTCATAACGGACGCCTGCCGTTAAGGTGAGTTTTTCCAAGGCACGCCACTCGCTCTGGAGATAGCCCGTATAGGTCGACGCCGAACGGTATTTGTTGATATCGCGGAACTTGTCGCCACGCGAACGCTCGTTAATCGACTCAAAGCCGAGGTTAAAAGTCGGCAACGTTTCGCCCCACGGCTTCCCATTGAGCTGTACGCGCGATGTGTGGGTGCGGTAGTCGTGGATGGGGGTTGTCCCTTTGTCAGCCCCCTCTTCCACCACGAGGTCGCGCGTATAAGCGTCATAGTTATAGGCTACGTCTAGGTTATAAGCGTCGTTGAAACGGTACTGGGTGTTAGCCCCCACCTTGTAAAAGACGTAGTGGTTGTAATTGGAGGGGTTGGAGGCAAACTGCTCGCGGTTGTTGTAGGTGGCATTGCCCTCAATCTTCCAGCGTCCAGAAGGA
>CALHZE010000095.1 GCA_938040915.1 uncultured Bacteroidia bacterium
TCGCGACCCCAACCTTGGCAAGGTTGTGCTCTACCAACTGAGCTATTTCCGCAAACTTCACTTCCCCTCTCTCCTGCCCTCGCTCGGTTCAGTTTCTTTCTCCCTCAACCGCGACACAAAGGTATAGTCTTTTTTCTTATCCGCCAAATCTTTCTGACAACTTTTTTCTACCCTCAGGCGCAACTCGTTGTTTTTCAAGAACAGTGTAAACAAAAAAAGATCCCCCAAGCGAGCGCCACACGCGCCCTCTTGAGGGATCCTGATACCGTTCCCTACGGGAAAAAGAATACTAAACCAACTTCGCCCGAATCGCCGCTGCCAACTCCTGATACTCGGTCGGCGAGAGCGAAAGCCTCGGCAACCCGAAATCAAGACTCCCGACCTCTTGCAAAGGCACTAGGTGCATGTGTGCGTGAGGCACCTCAATCCCCACCACCGCCAAACCGATGCGCTTACAGGGGACAACAGCCTCTATCGCCCGCGCCACGCGTTGCGCAAACGGTAGCATCGAGGTCAAAATTTCTTGTGGAAGATCAAAGATATAATCGACCTCCTGCAACGGCACCACGAGCGCATGCCCACGCTGTATGGGGCTAATATCGAGGAAAGAGATAAAGTGTTCGTCGCGAGCCAACTCATAGCAAGGGATCTCGCCACGGATAATCTGCGTAAAAATAGAAGCCATTACTTCGCCTAAAGCCCTATAGATAAAATTTCAATTTCCTGCAAACCACTGGGCACCTGCACTTTCACCACATCCCCTACCTTATGCCCCAAGAGAGCACTCGCGATGGGCGTCTCGATAGCAAGCTTCTTTTCTCTAAGATCTGCCTCACTCTGCGAGACGAGCTTAAACTCCATTTCCTGCCCCATAGTCCGGTTTTTGAGCTTGACGCGGCAATGGAGCTGCACCTTGGAGAGGTCTAACTTAGACGTATCTAATAAGCGCGCACGCGAGAGCGTTTCCTCTAACTTCGCGATTTGATTTTCCAAAAAGACTTGTGCTTCCTTCGCCGCATCATACTCAGCATTTTCTGAGAGGTCGCCCTTATCCCGCGCCTCGGAAATTGCTTGGATTACGGCTGGGCGCTCTACGGTTTTCAAGTGCGTGAGCTCGTTCTCTAGTTTAGCGA
>CALHZE010000096.1 GCA_938040915.1 uncultured Bacteroidia bacterium
GGAACTGGGTTCTATTATTTGGGATATCTCGCCAGAGTTCTTGCATATTAGCGAGAGGATTATAGTGCGTTACTATGGTCTCTTTTGGTCGATAGGACTGTTGACGGGGTATTTTTTATTACACTGGTTGGCAAAGAAAGAGCAGTATCCCTCGATTATCGCAGACAAAGAGGCATTTTATGCGACGTTGGGGGTTTTGATAGGGGCGCGCTTAGGACACTGTTTCATCTATGATCCGGTCTACTACTTGTCTAATCCGCTCGAGCTCTTCTCTTTTTGGGAAGGGGGACTGGCCAGTCACGGTGGAGGTGTCGGCGTGCTACTGGCACTTGCCCTATTGGCGCGACAGTTACGTGTTCCATTTCTGTGGATTATGGACAGGATCGCCATCCCGATAGCATTCATAGCGACCATGATCCGCTTGGGCAACTTGATGAATAGTGAAATCTATGGCGTGGAGACGCATCGTCCATGGGGCTTTATCTTTACTCGTGCCGGTGAGACCCTCCCGCATCACCCCACGCAGCTTTACGAGGCCTTCGGCTATTTTCTCGTCTTTATAGTTCTCTTTCTCCTCTACAATCGACGCCCCATATTACGCCTATATCGAGGGTTGCTCTTTGCTATCTTTCTCGTGGCAATGTTTTCGGTGCGTTTCCTCGTCGAGTTTATCAAAGAGCCACAGAGTGACTATGAGGTGGGGATGCCCTTGAATATGGGGCAGTTGCTAAGTCTTCCTTTTTTGCTTTATGGGGGCTATCTCCTCGTGCAACAGTTACGCCACGGTCCGTCTGATAAAGTGAAGGTCGTTATCTCTGCTACAAACAAGAAAAGAAAATGATGCGGAGCTTGTGTCTTGCCGCTTTTGTGTTTTGCGGCATCGTGCTCTTCTCGTGTGGAGAGTCGCAGCAGGGGCTTACCTCGCGCGTTACCGGAAAGCCGGGAGAGGTACTCGTAGTTTCCTCTTTAGACATATCGAAGACACCGTTGCACGACACGGTGGAATCCATCCTGAAAGCCGAGTTTCCCTACATTCCTCAGTCCGAGCCTAGCTTCTCGACCATGTTCGTTACCGAAAAGACCTTTTCTCACATATTACAGCCGTTTCGGAACATCCTCTTTATTCAGTTCCACACAGACTCTACACGCGTCTCTCTGCGCACGGCACAAGACCGATGGGCGGTGGGGCAGCGTCTACTCTACCTGAGTGGTCCTGACCAAGCCTCTATAGCCTCCTACTTGGGTGCGCACAAAGAGCTCTTTTACAACCTCTTTGAGGAGTTTGAACGCACCCGTTTGCAGGATGCGAACCGACTCTTGGAAGAAAAGTCGCTTGGCGACTCGATCCGCCGCTTCTTCGGGCTCTCCCTCCTTTTCCCCCGTGGCTACCAGTTACGTCGCACTGCGCCTGACTTCCGGTGGTACTCTATCGAGACCAAGGATATTAGCCAAGGGATACTCGTTTATAAGTTCAAACGTGGCACAAACTGTTGGGCGCTAGATACCCTCATAGCCCATCGCGACTTGATGACGCGTCGCTATGTCCCAGGACCAACCCCCAATACTTACATGGAGACGGCTCAGACAGTGCCTCCTACCCTCTCGTTTCACCCGTGGGGTGCTGATACCGTTTACCAAGTTCGTGGTTTTTGGGAAGTACACGGGCACGCCATGGGTGGCGCTTTCCTTAGCTATTCTCGTCTCACGGCAGGGCGCGACTCGGTGGTAACCACAGAGGGGTATATTTATGCGCCTAAATTCAAGAAACGTGACTATGTGCGTGCCCTTGATGCATTGTTGCGCTCGCAGTTTTAGCCACTCGATAATCCTGTTATGATGCCTGAAGTGAAAGAAGTGAACTATACTGAAGATACGATCCAGACCTTGGAGTGGAACGAGCACATCCGTCACCGTCCCGGTATGTATATCGGTAAGCTTGGCGACGGGACACAGCCCGACGACGGGGTATATGTGTTATTGAAAGAGGTTTTTGACAACTCCCTTGACGAGCATATGATGGGCTATGGGACGCGTATCGATGTTGCCGTAGATATCGAGCAGGGGAGTGTTGCAGTAAGAGACTACGGGCGTGGCATCCCACTCGGGAGTCTTGTTGATGTAGCCTCAAAGATGAACACTGGGGCAAAGTATGAGGCAGGCGTCTTTACCAAGTCTTTGGGGCTCAATGGCGTCGGGATTAAGGCTGTCAATGCGCTTTCTTCCTCTTACGAGATTTCCAGCTTTCGCGAAGGGCGTGGCGCGCGTGCGACCTTCTCTTGCGGTAACTTGCTCAACTTTGAGGAGTTTGACGCGCCCGACGAAAAAGCGGGTACCTATACCCGCTTCGTCCCCGACGATACTCTTTTCAAGAACTACCACTACGACCTCGCCATCGTGCAAGCGATGTTGCGCAATTACACCTACCTAAACACGGGGCTTACTATCGTCCTCAATGGCGAG
>CALHZE010000097.1 GCA_938040915.1 uncultured Bacteroidia bacterium
GGAATTTCCGAACAACTGAGACTTCGTCAAGCTCCCCCTCCTCAAAAATGTGCTTAATATGCTCACTCACATTCGATTTACTGGTCTGATACAGCTCCGTCATTTGGGCTTGTGTAAGCCAGAGGGTCTCATCCTCGAGCCGCACGTTGACCTTTGTGAGCCCACTTGGGTCGGTATAGATGATAATCTTGTTGTCGCTCATTAAGGCAAGGTATTTTTTACATTTGCTGGGCTAAGCAGGCAGCACAAAGTCGTTGCCGGGCACATAGCGCGGGCGCAGGAAGATTCGTGCCCCGAGGAGGGCGAGAGCAAGGAGGAGCAAATCTACGCCCAAGAGGGCGTTCCAACCATAGTGGAAAAAGGCAAAACCCGTCAAATAGCCCACTACACTAGAGCCTGAATAGTAGGTGAGCCAGTAAAGACACGTGGCGCTACTCTTGCCGATCCCCGCGTGTGTAGAGACCATCCGACTCGCCACCGTATGTGCCCCAAAAAAGGCAAAGGTCATGATCGAGAGCCCCGCAATCAAGACCACGATGTGTTGGATGAAAAGCAAGCCCACGCCGACGATATAGAGCCCGAGCGACACCGTCAAGAGCCACTGAGAAGCATAACGGTCAGAGAGTTTGCCGAAGCAGATCGCCCCCCCAATGCCAATCGTGTAGAGCAGGAAGATGAGCGCCACCACATAGTGTGGATAGGAGAACGGGGGTGCTTCCAAAAGAAAAGGCGTATAGTTGTACAGGCTCACAAAGACCCCGAGGATCGTAAAACCAATAAAATAGAGCATCAGGAAATAGGGGGTGGAAAGGAATATGCGCATCCGCTGTGCCCGTATCCGCGGGGCGATGTGTACGGGGCGGAAGTTGCGAGAGGGAGGGAGCACTTTTAGAAAAACAAGACTCATCACCCCACACGCCGCCCCGATGGCGAGCGCCATCACTTGCCAGCCATACCACCCCGTGAGAAGCGTCGCAAAGACTCGCCCCGACATCCCCCCAATCGTGTTGCCACTGATGTAGAGGGAGATCGCCAAGCCGATGTCACGCGGACTAATCTCCTCGGCAAGGTAGGCGAGGGTTACGGCCGTTGTGCCCGAGAGGGCAAGTCCGCGTAGGGTGTTAATAACCAAGAGTACGGTAAAATTAGGCGCAAGGGGGGTAAAGAGGGTCAAGAGGGCGGCTATGAGCATGGAGTAGCCCATGAGTCGCTTACGGGCGAGCCCATCGGCATAAAAGACGTAGTAGAAGAGCCCAATGGCGATCCCGATCGTCCCCGTTGAGACGGAGAGGCTCGCGGCGGTGTGGGGTATGTGGTAATAGTCTCGCAGCGCCTCAAGGATGGGTTGGAAGATATAGAGTTGTGCGAAGGTGGTAAGCCCGATCAACAGCACCCCGAGCCGGATGCGGGCAAAGCGCCCTGTGCCGGGCGTAGCATAAGAAGGTTCGTGTTCGGTTTCGTTCATTCACAGAGTACGTTCTATCTATTCCGACGGCACAAAGATAGGGAATAAACGACGGCGTGGGGGGGGGGAGGCTGTTTCAGATTCCTTATAACGTTTTCCTTAATTGCTTGCCTCACTCGTGGGTCGCTACTGTTCACATTCTTTAAGAGAACCGTAGGCGCCTTGGGCGGCCCTTTGGTGGCCCTCCCGTGAGCTAGGTAGTCTCTCTTAGCCTAAAAACGTCCTTGCGAGGGGTGCTTTTATAGAGATTCGGCTATATTCTATTGAAATGCTTTGGTATTCTATATTAGAAATAGGTTTTGGAATTCCTAAAGTTCTATTACAAAGGAGGGAGCGCTCCGTCACGCCGGATAGGCGGGTGGTGTGCGCATCATTAGCGCAACAGGTTGTCGATATAGCTTTTGTTTTTCTGGTACTTGAGGTCGTTGAGCACGCCCGCGTTGACCCCAAGGCGGAAGCTGTAGCTGCGCATCTGGCCAAAGGGGACCACCGTGAGTGACATGCTCCAACAGTGGAGGTCGCGCGAGATACTCACGGAGGTCGTGCTGAACTTCTCGGCGACAAAGTCATAGCCTGAGTAGAACGATACCTGCCAGTCTTTAGCGAGCGTCACACTCCCAGAAAACGACAACGATTGGAGGCTCGATCGGCGCGTCCCCGCCTTGGAGTAAGAGAAGTTGTAATTGAGCGAGACGTTCCACGGAGCGGTGAAGGCGTCGTAACGCTGCACAAGGAAGTCGCCCCCTGTCGCCAGATCATAAGGGAGGTAGCCGGGGAGGTAACTCAGATATGTCGTCTGGACATTGTCTCCCTTAAAGCCCAAGACTTTGTTGAGAGAGAAAGAGGCACTGACACTCACGCGTTCGAAGCGTAGGAGGTTGGCGTGACGTTTGAGGTAGTACTCATTGCGCACGCGACCGTTGTCGTCGGCACTATAGGGCGAGAACGTCGCACTGCCCGAGAGGTTGAGGAAGCTCAGGAAGTTGGTGTGTGCGGCCACGGCGAGGGGCGACCATCCCATGGAGTCGGCAAGGAAGTTGTATCCACTGGAGAGGGTCAGGCTCTCGAGGAGGGGGATTTTCTTGTCGACCAGCTTGGCGGTGTCTTGTGGCGACTTGGGCTTTCCACGGAGCTTCATTTCCCAATTGTTGCCGAGGGAGAAGGAGACTGCCCCCGACTCGCCTGCGGGTGCTCCGCCATAGACGGTGTTGGCAAAGTAGGAGTAACGCATCTCCTCGCCCGCCTCGTTGCGCTGTACGGTGCCATACATGCCGTATTTCGGG
>CALHZE010000098.1 GCA_938040915.1 uncultured Bacteroidia bacterium
CTGTGAGGAGAGGGAGCAAAGCGCCTGCTCAACATACTCCAGATCAGCTAGCGTATGCAACGGCGAAAGAGAGAAGCGCACCGCCCCATTGGGGAATGTCCCGTAAAAACGGTGTGCGAGCGGCGCACATTGCATCCCTCCTCGTACCTCTATCCCCCAGTCTGTGTAAAGGAGGTGCGTAAGGTCTGAGACCCTCCCGTTTCGCGGCACGAGACTCAATACCTCGGTCGAGTGAGACGTCGTGAGCCCCCCCACTACCCGAAAGCCGTCAAGATTGTCGAGGTGCTCGCGAAATACACAAAAGTCGTGGTAGGTGTGATGGTAGGGAAGGGGCGACTCGAGTGCCCCTAAAAGCCCCGCAATTCCCATCATGTTCGGCGTCCCCGCTTCGAAGCGACTGGGAAGGTGTGGCGGCATCTCATACTCGGCCGAGTGACTCCCCGTCCCCCCATAAATCAGCGGGCGTACAAGTGAGGCATCGCGGAGGTAAAGCCCCCCGATCCCCGGAGGTCCCGCAACCCCCTTGTGACCGCTGAAGGCCAGAAAATCTATCCCGTCGTGCTCGACATCTATTGCCACACAACCAAACGACTGCGCCGCATCCACAAGCAGAAGCCCTGACCCCATCGAGAGCTTTACGGCGCTCAAATCTTGAATAATCCCCGTCACGTTAGAGGCATGGTTGACGACCACTAGGTCATACGCCGCTCCCCACTGCGGAGGAAGTTGCGCAAGGTCTAGAAGCCCCTCGGGCGAGGCAGGGAGGACGTCCACCGTTAACCCTCTTTCCGCCTTAAGATAGTGAAGCGCGCGTGTGACGGCGTGGTGCTCGAGGGGCGAGATCGCAACCCGACGCTTGGGGTAGTCTAGCCCAAAAAGCACCGTGTTGAGCCCAACGGTCGTGCTGGGAGTAAAGATCAGTTGCTGCGGATGGCTACTCCCTACAAGGAGCGCCAACTGTTTGCGCGTCTGCTCTACCACCCGTGTCGCGTCGTGACAACGTGCGTAGGCACTGCGTCCGTAAGCCCCCCCCTCTTCCAAATAGAGAGTCACGCGCCGCAACACCCCGTCTGACTTGGGGTGACTCGTCGCCGCATTGTCAAAATAAAGATTGAGATCTCTTGTCGTTTGCATACCTCCCTCTTCGCTAAGATTTACCACAAGTTACGTTATTTCTAGCGTCTAGTTACCAAAAACGCATCACTCTTTATTCTCAATATAACTTATGCGGTAAGAGCCCCGCAGCGTTTTTGTTAAAACACCTGTCTATCAATGCTCTACATGCTTATCTAACTTTTATTAGTTATAAACTGTGCTGTGAGGGGTTTTGGGGCTTTATTAAAGAAAAAATGTTCTCTAATATTGTGGTGCAAGAGGGCTCGGTTAGAGAGACCTGTGGAAAAATAGATGCTCCCTAGGGGTATGACCCATTGGGGGTGTTGCCAAAAGCTCGATTAGGATGTGTGGAGAAAAAATGTTAATCGCAGAGTCTGTCGTAAAGGAAGAAATGGCACAGTTGGGGATAACCGACCTCACGCGTGCGACCATCCGAGAGCTGGTGCGCCTTGCCAATAATTTGGAAAAGCGTACGGGCGTGGAGTTCATCCACATGGAAATGGGCGTCCCGGGGCTCGAACCCTCACGCATCGGTGCGGAGGCAGAGATCGCCGCCCTCAACGCAGGGTGTGCGCGGAAGTACCCCCCTGTGGAAGGCATCCCACAACTCAAGGAAGAAATGGCGCGTTTCGTGAAGAACTTCATCGGGACGAACGTTTCCCCCGAAGGGTGTCTCCCTTGTGTTGGCTCTATGCAGGGTGGGATGGCAAGTTTCCTCCTTGTCAACCGACTCAAGAAGGGGCACGACCGCGTCTTGTTTATTGACCCAGGCTTCCCTGTGCAAAAGTCGCAGTTGCGCCTCCTCGGGATGGAGTGGGATACCTTTGATGCTTACGCCTTCCGTGGCAAAAAGCTTGCTGAGAAGGTTGAGTCTTACCTCAGGGCGGGACGCACAAGCGCCATCCTCTATTCCAACCCCAATAACCCGTCGTGGATCTGCCTCACCGACGATGAGCTGCAAAGTCTTGCACGCCTCTCTGAGCAGTATGACGTCCCCCTCATCGAAGACTTGGCTTACTTTGCCATGGACTTCCGTAAAGACCTCTCACACCCAGGCGTTGCGCCCTATCAAGCCAGTGTCTCCCACTATACTGACAACTGGATTATGCTCATCTCCAGCTCCAAAGCTTTCAGCTACGCTGGGCAGCGCATCGGTTGTATGGTGGTGAGCGACAAGCTCTTTGGGCGCGAGTACCCCGACCTCTTGGGGTGCTTCCCGAGTCCTCAACTCGGGCGTGCCCTCATTTACGGGGCGATGTACGGACTCTCTTCGGGCGTGGCGGCGAGTGTGCAACACGGTTTCGCAGCCCTTCTCAAGGCTGCCAACGAGGGGCAATATAACTTCGTCGCCGACGTGCGGGAGTATGGGCGTCGTGCGAAGGTGATGAAAGACAAGTTCTTAAACAATGGCTTCACCCTCGTCTACGATGCCGATGGTGAGCTTCCTTTAGCTGACGGCTTCTACTTCACGGTAAGCTACCCCGGTTTAGACGGCAACGGACTCTTACACTACTTGCTCTGTTTTGGCATTAGCGCCATCTCGCTCGGTAGCACGGGCAGCGAACACGCCGAGGGGTTGCGGGCTTGTGTCTCTCAAATCACCCCGAGCCAGTTGGAAGCGCTCGGCGGACGCCTCGCAGGTTTTAATACGGCGGTCAAGGCAGTTTTAGGAAAATAAGGCGACCCATGGAGCTTGAGGCGCTTCTCTCAACTGCGCCCCGAGCACCCAGAGGGTCGCTCTAAAGATAAGGAGGTTTAATAATGGCAAAGTTGATTGGCACGATTGAGGTCGACACCGAGCATTGCAAGGGATGTGACCTTTGCGTGGTCGCCTGCCCCAAGAAAGTGCTGGAGCTGTCGCACGAAGTCAATGCGAAAGGCTACCACTTTAGTTTCATGGCGCGCCCAGACGACTGCATCGGGTGTGAGAGCTGTGCGCAGGTATGTCCCGATAGTGTGATCGAGGTTTGGCGTTTGAAAGTAGAAGCCTAGGTCGCGTTTGGTAAAAGCAAAGAAAGGAGTATAGAGAATGTCAGAATACACCTTTATGAAAGGGAACGAAGTAATTGCCGAGGCTGCGATTCGTTGCGGTTGCGACGGTTACTTTGGCTATCCTATCACGCCACAGTCGGAAGTCCTCGAGACCCTCGAGCTCCGGCAGCCGTGGAAGGAGACGGGGATGGTGGTCCTCCAAGCAGAAAGCGAATTGGCCGCCATCAACATGGTCTATGGTGGTGCTTCGTGTGGGAAGAAGGTTATGACCTCTTCCTCTAGCCCAGGTATCAGTCTGAAACAGGAAGGGATTACTTACATCGCCGGCGCAGAGCTCCCTTGCCTTATTGTGAACGTGATGCGTGGCGGTCCGGGTTTGGGGACGATCCAGCCCTCTCAGAGCGACTACTTCCAAGCCGTAAAGGGTGGGGGACACGGCGACTATCACATGATCGTCCTCGCGCCCGCTTCCGTGCAAGATATGCACGACTTCGTCTTCCTCGGCTTCGAGCTCGCCTTCAAGTATCGCACGCCGGTTATGATGTTGTGTGACGGGGTGATCGGGCAGGTGATGGAAAAGGTGAAGTTGGCTGAGTTCCAACCACGCCTTACCAACGAGCAAATTGCTGAAAAGTATGGCGATTGGGCTACTACGGGTAAGCCTAAGACGCGCAGCCGCAATATCATTACTTCGCTCGAATTGGATTCGGGGCGTCAGGAGAAGTTCAACGAAAAGCTCCAAGCCAAGTATCGCGAGATCGAGAAGAACGAAACCCGTTGGGAAGAGTTCCAAACCGAAGACGCTGACTACATCTTGGTTGCTTACGGTTCCTCGAGCCGTATCTGCCAAAAGACCGTAGACCTCGCGCGTGCCGAGGGCTTGAAGGTCGGCTTGATTCGCCCCATCACCCTCTACCCATTCCCCGTTGCTCCTATCCAGAAGCACCTTGCACATGCTAAGGGATTCATGTCGGTAGAAATGAGTGCTGGGCAGATGGTAGAAGACGTTCGTTTGACTGTCAACGGCAAAGTACCCGTAGAGCACTTCGGTCGTATGGGTGGGATGATCCCAAGCCCCAACGAAGTCCTTGACGCCGTTAAGCGTTTCATGAAGCAGTAGGAGGAAGTAGACAATGAATGCAGCAGAAATTAAACAACTCGGCGAGAAGGTCTACTCACGCTCGAAGTTGCTTACCGACAACGTGATGCACTATTGCCCTGGGTGTACCCATGGTGTCGTGCATAAGCTCATCGCCGAGGAAATCGAGGCGACGGGTATCCAGGAAGATGTGATCGGGATTAGCCCTGTGGGTTGTGCCGTCTTGGCCTACAACTACATCGATATCGACTGGCAGGAAGCGGCTCACGGTCGTGCGCCAGCTCTCGCGACGGCAGTCTCGCGCTTGCGCCCTGACAAGACCGTCTTCTGTTACCAAGGTGATGGAGACCTTGCCTCGATTGGGACGGCAGAGATTATCCATGCCTGCAACCGCGGTGAAAACATCTTGGTGGTCTTTATTAACAACGCTATCTACGGGATGACGGGGGGACAGATGGCGCCCACCACCCTCCCCAACATGAAGACCGCTACCTCGCCTTTTGGGCGTGATGTCAAGATGGTAGGCTCGCCGCTCATCATTACCGAGCTCATCGCACAACTCCCCGGGACCTGCTTCGTAGCACGCCACTCGGCACACACGCCAGCCGCTATTGCGAAGTTGCGTAAGGCTCTCCACAAGGGCTTTGAAAATACCCGTGCGAAGAAGGGGACTTCGTTTATCGAGGTCGTTTCTACCTGCAACTCGGGGTGGAAGATGCCGCCCGTACAAGCCAATGCGTGGATGGTCGAAAACCTCTTCCCGATCTACAAACCGGGGACGCTTAAGGACGAATAAACGATACAGAGGAGACAGTCGAAAATGACAGAAGAGATTATTATAGCCGGTTTCGGAGGTCAAGGTGTCCTCTCTATGGGTAAGATATTAGCTTACTCAGGGATTATGCAAGGACAAGAAGTTGCTTGGATGCCGAGTTATGGACCTGAAATGCGAGGTGGTACTGCGAATGTGACGGTTATCTTGAGC
>CALHZE010000099.1 GCA_938040915.1 uncultured Bacteroidia bacterium
CGCTCAAGGCACACGCCAAGGGGCTCATTTGCTCGACAGCCTGTTTAGCGGGGCCTCTCAGTCTACCCATCAAGGACTGGACGCTCGTCACACCCCTTCAAGCAGCGGAAGATGACGAAAAAAATGGCGGCGGAAAGAGCAGCAAAGGGGGGGGAAGCAAGCAACAGAGGCGCGTGCCCATCACGGGCAACTTAACCACGTCGCGCGCCAACCTAGCCAAGTTGCGGGCGATCTTTCCTGAGGGGCATCTCTACATCGAGTTGATGTTACACCCCTACTCTGGCCTCTCCAACACCAACAATGCCTACCACCCACAGTCTTACGTTTTAGCGGGGCTCTTGCTCTTGGCCAAAGAGTCGGGGCTGCCGGTATTGGTGACCAACGACGTCCATTTTTTGCGCAAAGAAGACGCCCGCATCCAGCAAATGATGGTCTGCATCGGTGTAGGCACGAAATATGACAACCCAGGGAAGTTGGTCTATTCGCACGAGGAGTATTTTAAGACGCGCGAGGAGTTACGTTTTGTTTTTGAACGGAGCTATACCGACATTGCCGAGAAGTACATCCGAATCCAGCAAGAAACGGGGGTGAGTAACCCCGACCTCCTAGCCGAGGACGAATATCTATCTTTTATCGACCAAGGGTTAGACAATTCGCTCGCCATCGCGCGTCGCGTAGAGGCTTATAAGCTAAAACAGGTTCCCTTGATGCCCGACTTTGAGATCCCGCCCATCTACCAAATGGCGCCTACGCCAGCGGAGACTCTAGGCGAGGAAAGTGACTATGAGAAATTTGTGCGCGCCAAAGCCGAGGCGGCCGAAGCTGCCAAAGCAGCAAAGAATGGTAAAAAGCCCCCAGAACCGAAGACACGCGAAGAGATCAAAGAGGAGGCGCGTGGCAGACGTATCATGACCGAGACGTTTGCCTACTTGAAAGACTTAACCTACGAGGGGGCACAACGTCGGTGGGGGCTGGAGGACAAATCGCTTCCGCCGGAGATCTATGAGCGTCTGGAGTATGAGCTGAGTACGATCTTGCGTATGGGGTTCCCTGGGTATTTCCTCATCGTGCTCGACTTTATCAACTATGCGCGTTCGCATAACTATGGGATAGGTCCGGGGCGAGGCTCGGCAGCCGGCTCGGCGGTCTCCTACTGTTTAAAGATAACCAACCTTGACCCGTTGAAATATGGTCTTCTTTTCGAGCGTTTCCTCAACCCTGACCGTGTTTCGCTTCCTGATATCGACGTTGACCTTGACGACCGTTCGCGCCAGCTGGTCATAGAGTATTTGCGCGAGAAGTATGGTAGCGACCACGTGGGAGGGATCGTGACCTTGGGGAGCTCGATGTTCAAGAACGCGATCAACGACGTGGCGCGCGTGTTGGAGACGCCCGAGCAGATCCCTGCCCAAGTGCGTGCGGCTCTCAAGCGAGACGAAGAGGAGGTAAAAGCCAACAAGATCAAGGACGTCAAGAAAAAGAAGCTCAAGGAGTATTACCAGTATTGCCACAATCTTCGGGCACTTCGCGACTCGAGCGACCCTGAGATGGCGGCGTTTATGCGTGATTTGGAAGCTATGGAGGGTCGGATGCGCAACGTCGGTCAGCACGCCTGTGGTTATGTCATCTGCAAGTACCCGATCTATGAGATTGCGCCGACAATGCGTCTTCAGTCGGGCAAGACAGACGGGGCGATCATCCAGTATGAAGGTGGGGGGTTAGAGGGTTTTGGGCTTGTAAAGATGGACTTGTTGGGGCTGCGCACCATCCAGATTTTGGCTCGCACCGCAGACGAGATCGAGAAGAGCACGGGCAAGCGCATCGACATTGATTCGTTGCCGCTTGACGACCCAGATACGCTCGCCTTGTTAGGGCGCGGGGAGACGGTGGAGGTCTTCCAGTTTGAGTCGCCGGGGATGCGTGGGAATCTTCGTCGGTTAAAGCCGAGTGGTATCGAAGATCTCATCGCCATGAACGCGCTGTTCCGTCCGGGTCCGATAGGGAACATCCCCGAGTATATTGAGCGCAAACACGGGCGTCGTGAGGTGAAATGCCCACTAGACTGTATGGAAGAGATCTTGAAACCGACGTATGGCATCACCGTCTATCAAGAGCAAGTGATGGCACTCTCTCGTATCATTGCGGGCTTCTCTAGAGGGGACTCTGACCAGCTGCGGAAAGCGATCGGGAAGAAGAAGCTTGACCTCATGGCCAAGATGAAAACCCAGTTTATCGAGGGTGGCAAGCGGAATCACCACGATGAGGAGAAGCTCAAAGCGATTTGGGAGGAGTGGGTCAAGTTTGCCGACTATGCGTTTAATCGCTCTCATGCAGCGTGTTATGCCTACATCGCCATGCACGCCGCCTATCTAAAGGCACACTACCCGAAAGAGTATATGGTGGCTTGTCTGCAGTCAGAGACGACGTCAAAGCGTCTGGAAGTGGTGGTGCAGGAGTGTCGTCGGATGGGGATCAAGCTTCTTTTGCCCGACATCAACCTATCGGGCGAAGATTTTCAGATAGAGCGTGGTGACATCCGTTTTGGGTTGACGCGCATCAAGGGGATCAACTCTAAGCAAGTGGAAGAGATCATTGCCGAGCGCGAGCTGCACGGTCCCTTCACCTCGCTCGAAGACCTGTTGACCCGTTTGACAGAGAAGCAGTTGCCGCAGGGGTTACTCCATGCGTTCGCCGAAAGTGGTGCGTTAGACTCGCTCGCGCCAGGAGGTCAACGTATCGCGCTCCTCAATGTAGCGGAAGAGCGCATCGTGGTCAAGACCAAGCGAGGCGCAAAGGAGGAGACCGAGGAGGCTCAAAAGATATTGGGCATAGACCTCTGGTTTGAGTACGGGAAGTCGTTGCGCATTGCGCGCTCCACGTCGACGTTTGGGTATTTGATGCCCCCCCCACCTGTGCTGCGAACGACGCCGCCGACAGAGCTGGAGCGGATGGAGATGCTCAACACCGAGCGCGAGCTTTTGAAAGTCTAAATCAGTGGACACCCGCTCGACTCTTACAAACTGGAAATAATGAGTTGTGCGACCCTCTCGATCAATGCGTTAGAGTCGCAACAGGCAGAGTATCGCGGCAAGATGGTCTATGTGGCGGGGATGGTCTCGATCTCGCTCCCCAAAGAGGAGGAGAAAAAGGAGAAGAAGTCGTTGGGCTATCAGCGTGGGAATTACGTAGAGTTTACCTTGGAGGATTACACGGGCGAGTTGCGTCTTTTTGTGCCGCAAGAGCAAGCTAAAAAGGAGTATAAAGCACTTTTGAAGCCATGGGAGCGGGTTTGGATTTCGCTCCAGGTAGAGTATAGTGAGAAGAGCAAGCGTTACCGGTATAACGTGCTGAATATTGAGAGCCTAGAGTCGATCCGCCAGCGCGGTATAGCGCAGTTTAACATTGAAGTGAACGCGAATAGTAGCCCCACGACGTTGCAGGAGTTGATGTCACTCATCGACCTAAACTCTAATGGAACGACGCCGTTGGTGGTAGACATCTTTGACCCGAAGACACAGGTTTATCTGCACTATCCTGCACCTCAGCGTCGTCTGCGTGTAGATTTAGCGTTTACGGAGGCGTTGCTCGAGCGAGAGATACCGTTCAAAATAAATACGCACCCCGTGCAACAAAACCTTTTCTCTGTTGTTGATAAAAAGAGCGAGGAGGGGGAGGAAGAGGAAATGATTCCATCGGATCTCGACCCGAACGACTAGTTTTCTTATCTTTGCCGCTGTGGAGAGGGAGCTGGGCGTGCCGCCTTGTCTCTTGAGACACGAAATTAGGAGAGTTCTAACCATATAATCTAGAAACGCGATGGCAGTTGAAGTAACGGATGCGAACTTCGGGGAGTTGGTCGCTAGTAGCGACAAGCCCGTATTGTTGGACTTTTGGGCAGAGTGGTGTGGTCCGTGCCGCATGATCGGTCCTTATGTAGAAGAGATCGCTAAAGAGTTTGAGGGTAAGGCGTTTGTCGGGAAGGTGAATGTGGATACGAACCCTTCGCTTTCAGCGAAGTTCGGGATTCGTAATATCCCGACGATCTTGTTCTTTAAGAACGGAGAGATTGTCGACAAGCAGGTGGGCGCAGCAACGAAGGCTGCTTTGGTAGAGAAGTTGCAAAAGCTCATGTAACCCCCCTCCCCCACCCTATCTTTAGAGTGTCAGATAGCCCGCCTCGGTCGTTCCGAGGTGGGCTTTTCTTTTGGTGCTGTATTGGCGCTTTTTCGTTATCTTCGTCGCAACCAAAAGAGAAAGACGATGGAACGCCCCCGCAGACTCCCCATAAGCACACAGAGCTTCAAACAATTGCGAACGGATGGCGATGTCTATGTGGATAAGACGCAGTATATCGAGAAGCTTTTTTCCTTGGGACGCATGTTCTTCCTGAGCCGTCCACACCGTTTTGGTAAAAGTCTTTTCCTGTCGACCCTCAAAGCCTACTTCGAAGGGAAAAAGGAGCTCTTTAAGGGGCTTGCCATAGAGAAAGCCGAACAAGAGATGGCGAGTTGGCAGGGGCGCGAGCCGTGGGAAAAGCACCCTGTGCTCTATATTGAGCTCAACGCAGAGAGATATGCTACTCCCCAAGACTTAGAGAACACTCTCGAAACCCATCTGGCAGTGTGGGAAGAACTTTATGGAAGTGACGGGGTAGCCAAAACCCACTCTAGTCGATTGGCTGCAGTCGTTCGTAAAGCTTACGAGAAAACACAGCAACAGGTCGAGATCCTTATCGACGAATATGATAAGCCCCTCCTAGAGACCGTGAATGACGAAGCGCTCAATGCGACAAACCGTTCGTTACTTAAGGCTTTTTACGAGGTACTTAAGCAGAGTGATCGTTATATCTATTTCGCTTTCCTGACAGGGATCACTAAGTTTAGCAAAACGACGCTCTTTAGCGGCGTGAATAACCTGATTGACATTACCCTACAAGATGAGTATGCAGCGATCTGTGGCTTTACTGAGACGGAACTCGATCAGTTTGTTCCTGAAGTCGAGAGACTAGCTAAACAGAATAAGAGCACGGTGGAAAAGACACGTGCACGGCTCAAGAAAGAGTATGACGGGTATTGTTTTTCGCGAAGAGGCGAACGGATTTATAATCCCTTTAGTTTATTGAAGGTACTCGCTAATAGCGAATATGACTATTACTGGTTTGAGAATGCGACGCCATCGTATCTGGTGAACTACCTGCAACGGACGGAGGTCTTCTTCCCTTCTTTAGAGGACGAAATTAAGCTCGATGCCAATATGGCGCAGGACTTCCGTTACAACGATGACGATTCGGCTATTCCGCTCCTTTTCCAGTCGGGTTATCTGACCATCAAGCGCTATCTCGCACGGGAGGGGATGTTTCAACTAGGCTACCCCAACGAGGAGGTGCGTTTTAGTTTTTTGCAGGAGCTGTTGCCGCTCTATGCGAAGATTAAGCGCGACCAGATCCGCTCGCTTGTGTTTGAGCTCTATGACCACCTCAATAGCGGTAACCTTGCGGGGGTAATGGCACAGGTAGAAACCTTTTTGGCAGGGATAATTTATGGCAATATTCCCCGTGGGGAGGAGGGACGACCGTTGCGCGAACAGTATTACCAGTCGGTGCTTTACGCCATCTTCCGTCTCTTAGGGATCTATGCATCCAGTGAGGTGGTGTGTGCGACGGGGCGTATTGATATGATAGTCTCGACCCACAAACACGTTTATCTTTTTGAGTTTAAGGTGACGGCGCAAGGCACGGCGCAAGACGCCATAGAGCAGATCAAAGCGCGTGGGTATCTCAAGAAGATTCGCAAGACCAAGCGCCCGATCCATCTTGTGGGGGTGAGTTTCGACGAAAAGACGCGCAACATCGGGGAGTGGAAAGAAGAGGTTGTGGCGGAGCTGCTTTCACACCATTGAGAACGATTGTACGAGGGTCGCAACTCGCGGTGCGAGGTGCGCGCCTGTTCTCCTTTTTTAGGACAGTATCCCCCCCCACGCTGCAGGGAATGAAATTTCCCAGAAGCAAGCGCAACAGAAAAAAGCCTTCTGACGTTACTAAAATAGCTTAATAGCAACAAGATTATAAGGAATATGCAACTTAAGAAACTCATCCCTCTCGGTGTGTGGTTAGGCACACTCTCTTTGATGGCAGCCTGTCTATCGGGCTGTCAAGATGCGCCACGGACAATGCCCATGGCAGTATATAAGACCCTCACGGTAGCAACCTCTGACTGCACCCTCGAGCGCGAATTTACCGCCGCCCTCCGCGGCGAGGAAGCCGTAGAGATTCGCTCCCAAGTAAGCGGCACGATCGCTCGCATCTGTGTCGACGAAGGACAGAATGTAACCAAAGGCGAGGTGCTCGTTGTCATAGACCCCGTCCCCTACCAAGCTGCTTTTCAAGTGGCACAAGCGCGCGCACAAAGCGCTAGCGCGGCGCTAGAGAACGCAAAGATGACCCTAGAGAGCAAGACCAAGCTGCACGAGCAAGGCATCATCAGCGACTATGACCTCGCCCTTGCGAAAAACGCCCTCACCACCGCACAAGCCAGTCTGGCGACCGCTGAGGCCGACGTCGTCTCGGCACGCAACAACCTCTCTTACACCGAAGTGAAAAGTCCTGCCACCGGCGCGATCGGGATGATCGCCTATCGGACAGGGGCACTCGTGAGTCCGTCCTCCGCTCAACCCTTAACCCAAGTGAGCGACAACCGGCGCGTGCGAGCCTACTTCTCGGTATCCGAAAATACGTTACAGTCGCTCTTTGCGCAATATGGGTCGACACAGGGAGCGCTCAAAAGGATGCCCGAGGTATCACTCAAGCTATCAGACGGCACGCTTTACGAACACAAGGGGCGTATCGACGCTATTAGCGGCAATATCGACGCCTCGACCGGTTCGGTTTCGTTGCGCGCCTCGTTTGAGAACCCCGAGGGGAAGTTACGCAACGGTGGGAGCGGCACGATAGTGTTGCCATACGTGGTCTCAGGTGGGATAGTCATCCCCCAAGAGTCTACATTCGAACTGCAGGATAAGATCTTTGTCTATAAGGTCGTAGAGGGGAAGGCTCAGTCAGCCGAGATCCGTGTATTAGCGCAAAACGATGGCAAGAACTATGTCGTGCTCTCGGGTCTTGCGGTGGGCGACGAGATTATTGCCGAAGGGGCTGGATTGGTGCGCGAGGGGACGCCGGTAGGGAAAGCCCCCGACGTGTCGGGCACGGCTGGGCAGCAATAGGAAGCGTGAGGAGGAGCGGAGCTTATGAACATTAAGTTTTTTCTCAACCGCCCGATTTTGGCGGGGGTAATCTCTGTGCTGATCGTCCTGCTGGGGGGGATCGGCTTGGTTACCCTGCCGATGGAACAGTACCCCGACATCGCGCCCCCCACGATCTCGGTGTGGGCAAACTACACAGGGGCGAGTGCCGATGTGGTGTTAAAGAGCGTAATCGTGCCACTGGAAGAGGCGATCAACGGGGTAGAAAATATGCAGTATATGAGTTCGTCGGCGACGAACTCGGGTTCTGCCTCCATCACGATCTTGTTTAAGCAGGGCACCGACCCCGACATGGCGCTCATCAACGTGAAGAACCGCGTCTCGCAAGCCGAGCGTTCGCTCCCACAGGTGGTGACCCAGATGGGGGTCTCTGTGAGGAAGCGACAGGCGAGCACGTTGCGGATCTTGTCGCTCTATAGCCCCAGCGACAAATATGAGCGAGACTTCATCACCAACTACTTCAATATCCACGTAGCCCCCAAGTTCTTGCGTATCGAGGGGGTGGGGAATGTGAACGTGATGGGTGGGGACTATGCCATGCGGGTGTGGCTTAATCCGCAAAAGATGGCACAATACGGTCTGATGCCCAGTGATGTCAACAGCGCCATCCGAGCTCAGAATTTGGAAGCGCCGATCGGGGGTGTAGGGCAAGAGACAGACAACACGTTTCAATATATCTTGAAATATCGGGGTGGCAAGGTCAACTCGACAGAGTTTGACGAGATTGTGCTCAAGTCGCTCCCCGACGGCAATGTCCTCAAGCTCAAGGACGTCGCGCGGGTGGAGCTCGGGGCGGCGAGTTATGGCTTTGACGGTAATGTCAACGGGCATCCTGGCGCCACGGCGATGATCTCACAGACGGCAGGGTCAAACGCGCACGACATCAACGTGAAGATCGACGCACTGGTCGAGGAGCTAAAGGACGAGCTCCCTGCGGGGCTCGAGTTCGTCACGATGATGGACACCAACGACTTTCTCAATGCGGCGACCCAAGAGGTCATCAAGACGCTGTTTGAGACGATCTTGCTGGTCATTTTGGTGGTATATGTGTTTCTGCAGAGCGGTCGGTCGACGGTCATCCCCACGATATCGATTATTGTTTCTTTGATAGGGACGTTTGCTTTTATGTATGTGGTAGGCTTCACGCTCAACCTATTGACGCTCTTTGCCTTGGTGCTGGTGATCGGGACGGTGGTCGACGACGCGATCGTGGTCGTCGAGGCGGTGCAGGCACAGTTTGACGAAGGGGAGCGCTCTCCGTATCAGGCGACTCGTAAGGCGATGAGTGGGATAGCGAGTGCCATCATCACGACCTCGTTGGTTTTTATGGCAGTGTTTATCCCGACCTCGTTTATGGGAGGGACGAGCGGCACCTATTACCAGCAGTTTGGGTTGACTATGGCGGTGGCGGTGGGCATTTCGGCGATCAACGCCTTGACGCTTTGCCCCGCGTTGTCGTCGCTCCTGATGACGCCTCACGACGAGTATGTGACGGGCAAGAAGGTTTCGTTCTCAACGCGTTTTAGCAGGGCATTTAACACGGCATTTCGCACACTGGTATTCCGATACAAAGGGGGCTTAAAACAGATTTTTAGACGGCGTTGGCTCGCGTGGAGCTTACTCGCGGTGACAGGAGTCGCCATCTTCTATCTCATGCGTACGACCAAGACGGGGCTAATCCCCGACGAGGATATGGGGACGGTCTTTGTTAACATCTCGACGCCGGCGGGCTCTACCCTAGAGCAGACCAAGAAGACCGTGCTCCGCACCTCGAAGATCATCGACCACATCCCCGAGGTGGATAACTACTCGGCTGTGGTGGGGTTCAGCATGATGGGCGGTCAGTCGTCTACCGGCGGTATGCTTATTGTGAAGCTTAAGAATTGGGAAGAGCGCACCGGCAAGGGGCAAGATATTAACTCGATTATTGGGCGGATCATGGGGCAAGCACAACAGATTAAGTCTGCCTCGATCTTTGCCTTTGCGCAACCGACCATTATGGGGTATAGCAGTGCGAACGGAGTCGAGTTTTATGTGCAAGACCACACGGGGGGCTCGATCGAGACGCTTTTTGCCAACACACAAGCCATGATAGCAGGGTTGCGGTCACGCCCCGAGATCGCCCAAGCCTACACGACGTATGACATTCGCTACCCGCAATATATGGTTGACGTGGACGCGGCGCACTGTCTGCGGATGGGGGTATCGCCCTCGACTGTGCTCGATGTGCTGGGCGGCTATTTCGGCGGGAGCTATGCGTCAAACTTCAACGCATTTTCCAAACTCTATCGCGTGATGGTGCAGCTCCCCAAGGAGTATCGCGAGAATAAGGAGGCGCTAGACAACATCTTCGTGCGCACGAGTCGGGGCGAGATGGCGCCGATAAGACAGTTTATCACCCTCAGCAAGACCTACGGACCGGAGTCGCTCAACCGGTTTAACCTCTACTCGTCGATCTCGGTGAGTGCTCAACCTGCGACGGGCTACTCAACGGGCGATGTGATCAATGCGGTGCGTGAGGTGTCGCGGACGACGCTCCCGACGGGGTATAGTTACGAGTTTACGGGGATCTCGCGTGAAGAGGCGAACACGACCCACGGCACGGTAGTGATCTTCCTCATCTGTATCGTCTTTATCTACCTGATTTTGTGTGCGCTGTATGAGAGTCTGTTGATCCCGCTGGCGGTGATGTTGAGCGTGCCGTTTGGTCTGTTAGGGAGTTTTCTTTTTGCCAAGCTCTTCGGGCTGGCAAACAATGTCTACATGCAAGTGGGGCTCATCATGTTGATCGGTCTTTTGTCTAAAACCGCCATCTTGCTGACGGAGTATGCGTCGGAGCGGCGTCGGCAGGGGATCTCGATCGCCTCGGCTGCGATGTCGGCTGCGGGTGCACGTTTACGCCCGATTTTAATGACGGCGCTCACGATGATCATCGGTATGCTGCCCTTGGCCTTTAGCTCGGGTGCGGGGGCTCACGGTAACCTATCGTTGGCGCTCGGGGTAATCGGGGGAATGACGATAGGAACATTGGCGTTGCTCTTTGTGGTGCCGGCGTTCTTTATCGTGTTTGAAAGCATCCAAGAGCGCTTTATGCCACGTCACCGAATCGAGGGGGCGGAAGAAGAGGACGGAGAACTATAACCTAGGGGGGGAAGCGTAAAGATGAGAACAACCGTAGTATTAGGCACGTGTGTGCTACTCTCGTGGGTTCTTTTCTTGGGGAGTTGTGGCATTTACTCTAACTACCCAAAAAGGTCGCTCGAGGCGAATGGGCTCATTAGAGCGGAGTTGGCGGCAGCCACCTCATCACGCGCACCGCAGAGGTGGGAGTCGCTCTTTACCGACCCAGCGTTGCAGGCGCTGATCTGCGAGGGGTTGGAACGCAACGCGAGTGTATCGATAGCTCGTTTGCAACTAGAGGAGGCGAAAGCGACCCTGCGGGGGGCGCAACTCGCGCTGTTGCCGGCGGCGAACCTGACGGGGCGCGTCAACACCTCGTCATTTGACGGGAGTAAACCCGAGTTGGGTTACACGGTGGGCGGCGAAGTAAGCTGGACTATAGACCTTTTCGGGCGTCTGAACAACACGCGGAAAGCGGCAAAGGCGTCGCTGGAGGAGCGAGTGGCTTATGCGCAAGCCGTACGGGTTCAGACCATCTCGACCATCGCCGAGCTCTATTACACGCTCGAGCTGCTCGACGCACAGGTCGCGGTAACATCACAGAACCTAGAGAGTTGGCGTCAATCGGTCGCTACGCAAGAGGCGTTGTTTGAAGCCGGACAGGCACAACGGGCAAATATCAATCAGGCGAAAGCGAGTCTGTTGCAAGCCGAAATAACCTATAACGGACTGAAGGTGCAGCGGCAGAAGAGTGAGAACTCGCTGTGTGCGCTGTTGGGGCGTCCCTCGGCGGCGGTAAAGCGCGGTCAGTGGGGCTCATTTGTCATCCCCGAGCGTTTTTCTATTGGGGTGCCTGACACGATGTTGTCGCAGCGACCGGATGTAAGGCAGGCAGAGGCTTCGCTCAAACGAGCATTTTATAGCACGAACGTGGCGCGCTCGGCCTTTTATCCCTCCCTTACCCTGAGTGGTAGCGCAGGGTGGACCAACAGTGCAGGGAGCATGATCGTAAACCCAGGGGCGATGATTTGGCAGGTGGCTGCCTCCGTCCTACAACCCATTTTCAACCGCGGGCAATTGACCTCAAACCTCACGATAGCCAAAGCGCGACAAGAGGAGGCGTTGGTGCAGTTTCGCCAGACGGTGCTCAATGCGGGGAACGAGGTGAATAATGCGCTCGCAGATCTGCAAAATGCTCGCACGACGCGTGCACTGGAGACCGAGCAAGTGGCGCGCTTAGAGTCTACGCTCCGCGATACGGAGGCGCAGATGCGTTATGGTTCGGGGAATGCGTTACAGGTGTTGATGGCTCGACAGTCGCTCCTGAACGCCCAATTGGGACAGCTGAATACGGCTTATAAAGAGTTGTCGAGTTACATCAAACTATGGGCTGCGCTCGGGGGGCGCTAAGGCTCGTAAGAAGAGAACATTGTATAGTAAAAAGCGATGAAGACACGAGAAGAGGCACGCCGTTACGCGATTACTTACCTCTTGGAGGAGCGGGAGGAGGATCCTATCCCCATCCCCGAAGACGAAGCTGCGCAACGCGTTTTACTGCGCTCGCTGATCAACGAGCGTCGACCACTGCATGTGACGAGCGAGTTCCGTCATGCGCAAAACATCGAGTTGCTGGCGCAACGGGCAGAACGGGGCGATGTCGATTGGACAGAGTCACTCCCGACCACCGATCGGAGACTACACATCTGGCAAGGCGACATTACGCGGCTCAAGGTCGACGCGATCGTCAATGCCGCGAATGCGCAACTATTGGGGTGTTTTATCCCAATGCACCGGTGTATTGACAATGCGATCCACTCGGCTGCGGGTGTTGATCTCCGTCTAGCGTGTGCTGAATTGATGAGTGAGCAGCGTCACCCTGAGCCGACGGGGCGCGCTAAAATCACCCCAGGGTTCAACCTTCCGGCACGGTACGTGCTTCACACGGTAGGGCCCATCATTCGTACCCAGACGCCTTCGCCACTGGAGCGGGAACAGTTGGCGAGCTGTTACTATTCTTGCTTACGTTTGGCGGCAGAGCACGGGTTAGAACAGGTGGCTTTCTGTTGCATCTCCACGGGCGAGTTTCACTTTCCTAATGCGTTAGCAGCGGAGATCGCGGTAAAGACCGTGTGTGAGTACCTAGATAACGATCCCCTCTGTTCGGTTCGACACGTAATCTTCAACGTCTTTAAGGACGAAGATTTGGCACTCTATCGCGCGTTATTGTGCTAGGCGCTAAGGGCGCGCGCGCGTGCGAGCGACAAGCGCTCCTACGCGAAGAGACTGGTAGGCAACGAGTGTGAAAGGGCAACGCGAGCATTGTAATGGAAAGCGACCATGAGGACTCGTATCGAATTGGCTCAAAAAGCCCTCCAAGAGGCTGAATATACGTCAATTGAAGGGCGCTTTACTACTAAATACCTCTGTAGGGGTTATTGTGTGGTAAAGCGCCCTTTCGACGGATTGCACGGCAAGTTACCTCGGCGACACTCCTGCGCTTCAACAAAGAGTACCCAGAGGCGGACACCGAGTTGGCGCATTTTGTTGGGATGCCCGAACCCATCAACGAGGTGGTAACAGCGCTTTTAGCGGGGCGATAGTGGCGCTCACAAGCCCGCGCAAAGTAGTAACTTTGCGGGTGTCGGATATTAACTAAGCTGCTATGTATAGAACACATCGGTGTGGTGAATTGCGCATGACCCACGTAGGGGCAGAGGTGACCGTCTGTGGTTGGGTGCAACGCGTCCGCAAGATGGGCGGACTGCTCTTTGTCGACTTGCGCGACCGCTGGGGGATTGTCCAGCTCGTGGTCTCAGATGCTGAGGCGACGCTCCGTGCGGAGGTCGAGAGTCTCGGACGTGAGTGGGTGGTAAGTGCTCGGGGAGTCGTCCGCGAGCGCTCGAGCAAGAATACCGCGCTAGCCACCGGCGAGGTCGAGATAGAGTTGCGAGAGCTTACGCTCTTAAACCGTAGCGAAGTGCCTCCCTTTACCATCGAAACCGAAACCGACGGTGGCGACGAACTGAGAATGAAGTATCGTTACCTCGACATCCGGCGTCCTCCGGTGCGCGACGCGCTGCTGTTGCGTCACCAGATAGCTCAGGCGGTAAGGCATTACCTCAACGCCCGCGACTTTATAGAGATAGAGACGCCATTCCTCATCAAGTCGACCCCCGAGGGGGCGCGCGACTTTGTCGTTCCCTCACGGATGCACGCGGGCGAGTTTTATGCGCTTCCCCAAAGCCCTCAGACGTTTAAGCAATTGCTCATGGTCGCGGGCATGGAGCGCTATTATCAGATCGTGCGTTGCTTCCGCGATGAGGACTTGCGCGCCGACCGTCAGCCCGAGTTTACGCAAATCGACTGTGAGATGTCGTTTGTGGAGCGGGAAGACATCCTTCGCGAGTTTGAGGGCTTTATGCGAGCGCTCTTTGAGGAGGTACTTGGGGTGACGTTTGACGGAGCGTTCCAACGCATGCCCTATAGCGAAGCAATGGCGAAGTATGGGAGTGACAAGCCTGACTTGCGGGTAGGGATGGAGATACATGACGTGACGGCGCTTACGCGTACGACGGGTTTCTCGGTCTTTGACAGCGCAGACTATGTCGGGGGGATTTGCGTAAAGGATGGCGCAAAGTATACGCGCAAGCAACTCGACGCCCTCACCGACTTTGTGAAGCGTCCGCAGGTGGGCGGCACGGGCTTAATTTACGCACGAGTAGCCGCGGAGGATGGGACGATCAAGTCGTCGGCAGATAAGTTCCTTACGCCGGAGCTTTTGGGGCAATTCGCCCACGAATTAGGGGCTGGACGTGGTGACCTTATGCTTTTTATGGCAGGCAAGACCGCTAAGACGCAGGTAGCCCTTGGCACGCTCCGCCTTGAGGTAGCACGTACTGAGGGTCTTCTAGACCCCAAGGTGTTTAAGCCGCTCTGGGTGGTCGACTTTCCGCTCTTTGAGTGGGATGATGAGACACAGCGCTTCTATGCCATGCACCACCCCTTCACTTCGCCCCATCCTGAGGATGTCGCGCTATTTGAGAGCAACCCTGGGGCTATGCGCCCCAATGCTTATGACATGGTTATCAAT
>CALHZE010000100.1 GCA_938040915.1 uncultured Bacteroidia bacterium
CAACAAGAGTCGAACGGTCAAGGTTGCCTCCCACGCGATTGCAACCCTTTGTCCTGTCACGGGGCAACCTGACTTCGGGACACTCCTTCTTCAAATCACGGGGGAGCACCTCCCTACACGCGACGAGGTCTTGGAAATCGTGCACAATCTCCGTGGGAAACGAGCCTTTCACGAGGAGGTGTCAGACTACCTTTATGGGCTTTTTCAGAAGCGTTACACGCCCGAAATGCTCCTTGTGGGGTGTCTCTATACGCGACGCGGGGGGATTGACATTTGCCCCGTGCGTTACAGTCACGTCGATCTCGAGCCCACGCTACTGACCTCCATCAATACGCTCCCGCCGCAGACTTTCCGGCGCTAAACGAGCCGTCATGCGACGGAAGCGCTGGGGCGTATGGGGGCTTCTCGTGCTCTACTTTCTGTCTCCGCTCTTTTCTGTAAGGGCGCAACGCGATACCCTCGTTTGCGACTCAACTCACACACCGGCACAACACGATACCGTGGTTGAGCGTCTCCACCGCCGTCTCGCCGCCCTCCTCGACGAGCACACTGTGGCGTGCCCCCTCGGCGACTCTATATATCGGCTTGCCGACCGCCCGATCTTACCCGCTTCCCTACGCGTGGTGCGGGCAACATTACCAACGCCCCCAACGGTGTGGCTTGATGCAAAGGCGACCTCGTTACACATTGCCCTCCGCACCCCGCTTCCCCGCGATACGCTATGGGTGCAATTCCGTTGCCTCCCCCATGAGGCGACGGAGACGTGGAATGCCTACCTCCTCCTAGACTCCGCCTCCTCTGCCGAAAAGCCACTTTGGAAGAAAATCCAAGAAGAACGCCAACGGCAACAAGCGACGACCTCACCCCTACGCCCCCCTTTTACCCTCAAGGGCTATGCCGAGCGGGAGGCAACTCTCGGCGAGACAGTGCAGTCTCCCTTTGCCGGTCAGATGCAGCTCGAGCTCGACGGCGAACTCGAGTCGGGGCTACACGTCCACGGCGAGCTCTTTGATCACTCGCTCCCTTTTCAACCCGACGGTACAACCTCGCAACTACGTACCTTGGAACGAATTTACCTCCGCGTCTCCGACTCCCTTCGCTATGCCGAGGCGGGTGACATCACCCTACGTTCGGCCAACGAGTTTCTTCACTACGACACCCCCATGCAGGGGCTCGGTGTGGGGTGGCGAAGGCGCAATGAGGTGTCCGTACCTTCGACACCGCTACCTCGCGAAGCGTCCGGAGCGCCGCTCACGCGTCTTGACTCGCTCGGAGGTGGTGCATCTTCCTCCTCTTTCCAACTCGCTCTTGGTGTCGCAAAAGGGGAGTTTGCCGAGGTGACGCTCAACGGGCAAGAGGGGATACAGGGTCCCTATCGCCTGCAGGAGGGGGCGGGGCTGCTCCACGTTACGGCGCTCGCGGGCTCTGAGCAGGTCTACCTCGACGGACGCTTGCTCGCCCGTGGCGAAGCGCACGACTATACCATCGACTACAACCTCGGTGAGGTGCGCTTTACCCCACGACAGCCCATCCACGCCTCGAGCCGCATCCGCATACGCTATGAGAAAATCGCGAGGCAATATACCCGCTACCTCCTCCATGGCGTCGCCACGACATCACTCCCCCACGGTTGGCAAGTGAATGTGCAGGGCTATCTCGCACACGATGACGCCGCCTCGCTACAACTAGAGGGGAAAAAAGATGAGGCTTACGAAGCGCTCGCAGCCCTCCCCCCCTCCGAAAGCTACGCCCATTTCTTGCCACCCTTAGAAAAGTCAGAAGGGCACACGCGCGGCGGTTACATCCCCGCCGACACAATCGTGGAGGGCGTGCGACACACCTATTACCGCTACGTCGCCCCAGGGTTGCTAGATTCGCTCTACCACCCCCTTTTTCACTATGCCCCTGAGGGCGGAGACTACCTTCAGACGCAAGCGGGGGACAACGTACCGGTTTACCGTTGGGTCGCCCCCCGCGATGGCAAAAAACAAGGCGCTTTCGCCATCGGTCGCACCCTCGCGCCCCCACAAAGCCACCAAGTGGTGCAGACGCGCGTCGAGCAAAAGAGCCGACGCGGCGAGACCCGACTCACCCTAGCCTATAGTGCCCTCGACCCTAATACCCTCCAAACGCTGACACCCTATACGGCGCGTGGCGTCGCAACGCGCCTTTATGCTCGCTATTACCTCCTGTCGTGGAAACAACACGCCTTGTGGGCTGGCGTTGACGTGCGTTGGGTACAAAAGAGCTTTCAACCCGTGCGCGATTTTCTTACTCCAGACTACCTGCGCCATTGGGGGCTTTCTGGCACCCGCTTGGCAACGACGTGGGGCGAGGCAGCCCTCTGGCTACAACTACGCAGTCCGCTAGGTCATGCAAAGATTGCCCAGAAGACGCTTTTGGCGGGCGAAATAAAAGGTTTTGCTTTCTCTAGAGACGCCTACTATACCTGGCGCTCTTTTTCGCTAAAAAGTGGCGCTGCTGCGCATTTCCTTCACAGCGACTCTCTGCGTCGATGGACCTCGCAGCTCCATGCCGAGGTCGCCTATCGTGCCGCGCGAATCGTTCCCGCCCTCTTCGTCGAGGGAGAGGGACAACGCTCCGAACGCCTCGCTCACCCCTCTGATGACTATCGTTGGTGGCGCACAGGGATGCGTCTACGCCTCGGCGATTCGCTACGGCGTCACCTTTCCCTTCAGGCGAGTTACCGTTACGACGCACCGCAACACCTACCGACCCAACTCCCCCTGCGCGAAACCCTTGAGACCTCGGCGAATGCGACGACACTACGCCCGAGCTTCGGTTCGCTTTCCCTCCTGTTGAGCTACCAACGGCAACGGGCGCATCATCCGACGGGGCACGTCCACACGCAAACCTTCTTATCGCAACTCTCGAGCGACATCTCCCTCTGGCAACAACGTCTTGCTAGCACACTCACTCACGCCCTCTCGACCGAAAATACCCCCGAGTGGCAACAACACTTCATCCGCGTCCCCGACGGGCAAGGGCGTTACACCTGGATCGACAGCAATGGCGACGGCGTGCAACAACTCGACGAGTTCGTCCTCGCCCCCTTTCGTGACCAAGGGGCGTACGTCTTACAGCTTGTTCCCTCGTCAAAGACTCGTGCGACGCAGACTGCCAACCTGCGATGGGGGCAGCGGATAACCCCGCGTCGCGATGCGCGTCCTATCGACTCGCTCACCCGCTGGTGGCAACGGTTTGACTTAGAGACCTCTGCGCAGCTAGCGCAAAAGCGGGAACAACGTGCTTGGTGGCAAACCCTCTTGCCCGTAGGCGATGCGGCGCACGCCCTACAACATCAGGTACAGCTACAAGCCACGCTCTGGTTTAATAAGGCGGCAGCCCCCTTAGCGCTCTTTGTCGGCGGCGGTGGCACAGAACAAGGCGAGCGCCTCACACAGGGGGAAAATACGTTGAGGTTGCGTACCCTCCGCGCCGGATTCTGCACCCCCGAGTTCGCGCGCTGGATCGTGGAAGGGGAGGGGACTCTCGAGCGTCGCTACCAGCACCTCCCTTATGGCACATCGCCCACCCTTGAGGTTGCGACACGTCAATTGCGCCTCACCCTCGGGGTGCGTCATACGGGGGGGGCAGAGCAGCGCCTCGAGGGGCGCATCTCGCTTATGCGTCTCGTAGAAAAAAGCCTTCCCGCACGGATGTGGGAAGGCGAGTATCGCTTACAAGCCCCCTTGGGGGCAAAGTGGCGCGGCGAGGTGAGACTGTGTTATGCGTATGCTGAGCTTGCGCCCCTGCGCGGCAATTCGCTTGCCTACACGCTTTCTCACGGCTACTTAGAGGGTGCTAACCTGTTGGGAGACCTCACGCTCCGTTGGAACTTGACGCGCTACGTAGAACTCACGGCACGCTACGAGCTCCGTTTCCTAGGCGATTCGCCCTTCCAGCAAGCGGGCAACTTCGGTGTACGGACGGTGTTCTGATATACGCCCGCAACTCGCGCCCGCCACGTAGAACCGCTTGTCGCCCGCACGGGCCGCGCGCCCTTAGCGCCGGACGCAACGTGATGCGTCCGTTTTTTTTGCGTCGCCTACCTGATCCTCCTTTATTCGCTCGTCGCCCGCATGGGCCGTCCGCCCTTAGGACCGCCCGCAACTCGGCACGACGTGCCGCTATGGTGATTGAAAGTCAGACGCCATCCCCCCTTCACGACACGCCCCTAACAAAAAAAAAGCCGCCTCAGAGTTAACTGAGACGGCTTTCGTGTTTTTCCTTGTTTACTAACGGGGCAGGTTATGCGCCTTCTTCTTCTTCTTCTTCCTCAATGCGCGGCGTCACCTCGCCCTTGCTATCGACGATAAAGGTAATCGCCGACTGTAGCCCCTCTAGGAACTTCGTAAAATCCTCACGATAGAGGAATATCTTGTGCTTTTCATACGAAGCATCCTCACCTGGACGACGTTTGCTCTCGGTTATCGTGAGATAATAGTCGTCGTTTCGCGTCGCTTTGACATCGAAAAAATAGGTTCTCTTCCCTGCTCGCACTGCAGTCGAATGCACATCGCTTCGCTCCTCTTGTAGTTCGGTCAACGCCGAACGCTCGCTTCCTTCCATTGCCATCGTCTATCTCCTCCACTTCTAGTGCGTTTTCTAATCACACAAAGTTACTGCCTTTTCTTTACATAGCGCTACAAAAAGAGGTGTCGCTTGAAAAGCAACACCTCTTTTATCTAGGAATGCGCTCTACGCCATTGCGACCCTTCGCGCCACCGAACGACCTCTGGTGCGGGTACGGACGCAACGTGATGCGTCCGTACCAAGGGTGCGCAGCCGTGCGCCCCGTTTACTTTCTCAATTTCCGAGGCTCTATCATACGTTCGGGCGAAAGGATCTCGTCGAGTTGTTCCTTGGTGAGCCACCCCTTTTCCAAGACAAGGTCGTAAACACTCGCATTCTTTTCCAACGCCTCCTTCGCGACAATCGTCGACTTCTCATAACCGATAACGGGGTTGAGCGCCGTCACGATCCCGATGCTGTTGTAAACAAGACTCTTGCAACGATCGGGGTTGGCAGTGATGCCGATGATGCACCGGTGCTCAAGGGTCTTAAGCCCATTCTTTAACATCACGATCGACTCGACAATGCTCTGCACCGCTACCGGCTCAAATACGTTAAGCTCCAACTGACCGCCCTCTACTGCCATTGTCACCGTCGTGTCATTACCGATAACCTTAAAGGCTACCTGATTGACCACCTCGGGGATCACGGGGTTTACCTTCCCCGGCATAATGCTCGAACCCGGCGCGCGCGGGGGGAGGTTGATCTCGTTCAACCCTGCGCGTGGACCAGAAGCCAAGAGACGGAGGTCATTACAAATCTTCGAGATTTTCACCGCCAAACGCTTCAACTCTGACGAGTAGGTCACAAAATCACTCGTGTCTTGCGTCGCTTGTACGAGGTTAGCTGCTAAGCGCATCGGGAAGCCCGTTACGCGCTTGAGGTGCTCTGTACACTTCTCCGCATACCCTGGCTCGGCATTGATCCCTGTCCCAATCGCCGTAGCCCCCATGTTCATCTCAAGGAAGAGATCGGCTGCCTTGTTGAGCTGTGCGCTCTCGCCCCGCAACATGTCGGCGTAGGCTTGGAACTCTTGCCCTAAGGTCATCGGCACCGCATCCTGCAGCTGCGTGCGCCCCATCTTGATCACGTCGCGGAACTCCTTAGCCTTTTCTTGGAAGGCATTCGCAAGACTCGTGAGCACCTCCGTCAGCTCAATGTTGAGCATATAAATCCCTAACTTCATCGCCGTGGGGTAGGCGTCGTTGGTCGACTGCGAGAGATTGACGTGGTTGTTGGGGTGGCAGTATTGATATTCGCCCCGCTGATGCCCCATAATCTCGAGGGCGCGATTGGCGATCACCTCATTCGCATTCATGTTGGTCGACGTCCCAGCGCCACCCTGAATCATGTCTACGACAAAGTGATTGTGATACAACCCATTGCGGATCTCATGGCACGCCGTTACGATCGCGTCGCGCACATCCTTGGGCATCAACCCGAGCTCATAGTTCGCCTCGGCTGCCGCCTCCTTGACCATGGCGAGTGCGTTCACAATAGCCGGATAAAACGAGAGGTTTACCCCCGAGATCGTGAAGTTCTCTACCGCACGCAAGGTCTGTACCCCGTAATAACTTTCCAGCGGCACGTTCCGTTCACCCAACAGGTCGTGTTCTAGGCGCGTGTTGCCTGAAAAGTATTGTGCCCCTGTGTGAATACGCTGCGCGTTAGACTGCCCCATACGCTGCGAAATCACCTGCATGATGTTGGAAAACACCTTGATGGTCGCATCCGCATCTTGCTGGAAAAAGGTCTTTCCCACCACCAATACCGAGGTGGGCACGAGCGCTCGTGCCGAGGTGCTGTGAGTCGAGTCGGGCATCCACGACCCCTCGCCTAAAAAGTCCCCCGTGTGGAACTGCGCGAGCTTAAGCTCCGCACCATACGGACTCGTTTTATAGAGCTCCACTTCGCCCTCTAAAATGACAAAGAACTCCTCTCGGGGTCCGTTTTCCCAAAAAAGCAACTCACCCTCTTTGAACGACACCTCGCGCGTACTGGCCGCGAGTGCCTCCAGTTGAGTGTCTGATAGTGCCTTAAATAGACTAATCCCTTCGAGGAACTTCTTCGTTTGTTGTTTATCCATCGCCTCCCTGCTTTATAAATAGATGTTTCAGAAAGTCCACAAAGCTAGGAATTTATTTAGAAGGGAGCGCCCCCCCACCCGCATTTCTGCGCGTTTCGTTACAACACCTCTTGGTAAACCTCCCACACCCGCTGGGCGGGGTTTAACCCCTCAAAGTGTTTTACGTAGGCGAGGTTCTGAGCAAGCCGCCCCGCACGTTCCTCACTCCCCCTCAAAAGCCGTAACACGGCAGCCCCCATCCCCTCGGCGTCGTCGGGGTGCACATAAAGCGAGCCCTCACCCCCCGCTTCCTCCAAACAAGAGCCCGTGCACGCCACCACCGGTACACCACTCTGTAGCGCCTCTAAAATCGGCAAGCCAAAACCCTCATAGCGAGACGGATAGACAAAGACCTCTGCCTGCTGGTAGAGTGCCGGCAATGACTCGTTGGGCACTCCCTCGAGAAAGCGCACCCGAGCCTCAAGTCGATTCTTCCGTAAAAACGCGCGCACCTTGTTTATATATTTCGTGAGACGCCCCACCACGACCAATGAGACCTCCTTGGGAAGAAAACAGAGCGATTGTGCCGCCAAAAGGAGATTCTTTCGTTCCTCAACGGTGCCCACATAGAGGAGGTAGCGCTCGGGGAGCTGATACTGTGCGCGCACGGCTCTCTTTTCCTCCGCCGATGCCTCGCGGGCGAAATACCGCCCTGCCCCTTGGTATATGACGCGGATGCGCTCTGCCGGAAAGTCGGAATAGGCAAGGATATCGCGCTTGGTACACTCGCTGATGGCGATCATCATGCTCGCCTCCCGACACGTGCGGCGAAATTTCTGCGCATAAAGGCGCACATCCATCCTGTGGTAAAACTCGGGGTGGCGAAGGAAGATGAGGTCGTGGACGGTCACCACCCCTGGGATTCCAGCCCGTTTGAGCCCACTCGGCAACTCGCCCGATAAGCCATGGTAAAGCTGAACCCCGTCCCTACGCAGGGCGGCGACCACGCCGCGTGCGCGCCACAGGTCTTTTTGCCACCGAGTCCACGCGTGACGTGGGTAAACAAACGCTACGTTCGGATGTCCCGCCACCTGGGCGCGTAGCGCCTCCTTGCCCGCATCCGGCGCATAGAGGCGCAGGTCGGCTGTTAAGGCTAGGTGTGCCAAGGCATTTACCAAATTGCGACCATAACTTCCCAGCCCAGTCTGATTACTGACCACGCGTTTGGCGTCAAAACCGACCAACAATTGTGCACCGTCCATCGTCTCCTGTGGTGTATTTACATCTAGTCTGTTTTCTCTTTACGAATTCGTAAGAATAGCTACCGCAAATTTAGCTACATTTGTCCGTCGGAGTGACGCCTCGCTACCCACCTCGGCGCTCCCCCTCTACCCGCCGCCTGTATTTGGGGATGCATACACTTTACTAAACGATAGAGAAGAATGTTTGAGGGAGCTGACAACCAGTTCGATGAGTTGGTGATCGGGATTGCGAGTGACCACGCCGGAGTCGAGCACAAGCGCTTCATCAAGGAGGCGCTCGAGGCGGCTGGGTATGTCGTCGATGATGGCGGCACGAGCGACCCTAACCAGTCCGTCTCTTACCCCTTATATGCGCATCCCCTTGCGCACAAGATTGTGGCACACCAAGTCGCTCTTGGGGTGGGCATCTGTGGCTCGGGCAACGGGATGGCGATGACGCTCAACCGTCACCCTGGGGTGCGCGCGGCGCTCTGTTGGGAGGTCGAGTTGGCGCGCTTGGCGCGTTTCCACAACAATGCCAATGCGCTTGCACTTCCTGCCCGCTTCATCACGCCAGAGAAGGCGCTCGAGATCGTCAATGTCTTCCTCACGACCCCGTTTGAGGGGCAGCGTCATGAGGAGCGTGTGCATCTCATTGAGGTCAACAACTATAATCGCCACAAAAAACACGAGGAGTTCGGACGCTCCCGTTAGTCACGCGGCGAGGGGGCGTGGAAATCTTATCAACCGAACGCTTGCTTTGCACGGACGCAACACACCTTGCGTCCGTTTTTTTTGTTGACTCGCCATCTCTTCCGCATATCTCGCCCCCCGTTTACATGATACCGCTAATCGCTCACACGGCGCACCCCTTCTTTAGAAATTCCGAATCGCCTCTTTAAGAGGAAAGTAGAAAGAACGCCGCTCGGATATAAAGGAAGTCGTCTAAAATAGTTGTTTCGTAGCCACGACGCCTTCGCTAGGGCTTCGCTAGGGCTTCACGACGCCTTCGCTACAGCTCCCCTCGCAGCACAGGAAGAGGGTAAGGAGATTAAGGAAAATATAAAAAGCATTATGCTGTGACGGCGGGGGCTTGCGCGTACACAGTTTGCCGTCCGTCCGGCGTAAGGAGCGCCCTTAGTGTCCCTCGCTCTGCTTCTCTTCCGCTATCCGCCGGAACTCGGTGGTCGAGATACCATACTTTTCTTTGAAAAGACGGTAAAAGGTCGTACGCGAACTAAACCCCGCCATGTACTCTATCTCCGTGATACGATACGGAGAATCCGTCAGCAGTTGTGCCGCATACTCTAGACGGAGATTGTTGATATACTCCAACACCGTGACGCCATTTTCATACAACCGCACCGCCTCGGCTAAATAGGTGCGATTCGTCCCAAGCTCCTTAGCCAGCGAAGTCGCATTACAATTCGCATCACAAAAACAACGTTTCTCCTGCATCAAAAGACACAGGCTGTTGTATATCTGCATCTCGCGCGGGAGCTCTTCACAAGGCCCCGACTCCGCTTTTACCTGCGTAGTCTGCTCCTTGCGTGCCCGACTTTGTTGCAATTCTTTCTGAATCGACTCGTATAACAGACGATTTTTCCGACGAAGCCTGTGCGTGTAAATGACCAACAACAGCACAATGGTCGCCAACAGTACTGCGGCTAACGAACTTAACGCGAGGCGGTTGTTGAGTAGCCGCTGTGTCGCCTTGAGCTCATTGACCTTAAAGAGGGTGTTGAGCTCATTCAACAGATTGGCATTTAACCCCGTCTCCGTCGAGTCGCGCAACACGTTGTATTCGTGGAAACAATAAGCCGCACTATCATACCGCCCCAATTGGTAAAACATGTTACCGCGCAAGCGAACCCGATTGGACGTGAGCGCCGTAAGCCCCGCGGCACGATACGCTGTCAGGAGCCTCTGATTATACACCAGCGCACTATCATACTGCCCCAGAAGCTTGAAATACTCTTCTCGCGTATCCAAGACCAACGGCGCTATGGTCGACGGACAGTGAGATGCAGCATCGTCTAACGAATCGAGTAGTGCCGTCGCGCGAGACTTGTCGCCAAACAGAAGCTCGATACCTACCGCCGCCGCGTAGTAATAGGTATATTTGATATAGAGCTGCCCCTTGTTCTCGGCTATCTCCCGCGCATTCGCTTTGTCGAGTCGACTGCGCCACTGCGCCAGAGCCTGTGGTAACAAATCGGTAAGCGAGGCTTGGTAGAGCACATTACAATAGTCACAGTGCGCGTCAAGCTCAATCAGATCGACATGATCCGTCTGCGCAAACAGCTCTATACAACGCTTAAGAGCCGCAAGGGCAGGCTCTGTCTCAAGATATATCTGGACGTAAGCCACACCGATTTTGTACATAGCCACCGCCTGCCCGAAGATATGCCGCCGCTCCAGTGCATCGTTATACATGTCCTGCATCTCTTGCAGCGCACTGTAATTCCGCTCCTGCAACAGGTACATATCGATCTGCAACGCGCGCAGGGTGTAGTAATAGTCTAGCTGCTCGGCTTGGAGTAAATAGGCGAGCGCATCGGGCAGTTCGGCCTCTAACTGATCATACTGGTCGAAATTGAAATAGCTCACCAACAGGCGCGTATAGTTATACCCCGCCCCCTTCGTATCGCCCCGCTGCATATTCTCCTTAAGCAGGACTCGCAGATACTTTTGTTCGCGCTCCGCATCGCCTAGGTCATAGAGCAGATTACACAGCTCAGAAAGCGTGGCGATACGCTCGGCGTCTTTGCGGTGTGCGAGCGAAGCCTCTAGCGAATCTATGGTGCGCTCGAGCGAAGGCGGCTGAGCAAAGGTGCTCAGAACCGAAACTAGCAGGCATAAAAATACGGACACTACTATGCGCATTTCCTCATTTTGAGTAAACAAATATATCTAAAGATTGAGAACCGAGGGCGACGCCTCGACCGCTGCCGCATCCCCTTTTTCCCGAAAAAGGGTCTTTTCTTGTGCAACGAGGCAGGTTTTGAGCCCCCCGTATGACCGGAATCTGCTCTTTTTCATCCTTGCAATGACCTGTACGACAGTCTTTTGCACTGCTGGAACCTTTTATTTCCTTTTTGGAACATACACCCTAGAGAGATTTACGTAAATAGCAGAGCATAACACAAACAAAGAGTGAAATGAGAACACTACAGATTAACAATCGGAGCTTTTGGCTCCTAGGAGTGCTGCTCGCGTGGCTACTCCCATTTAGCGCTTGGGGAGAGGAGCCACCTGCTGATCTGCCTGCGATAAGAATTACATACAGCGCAAGCGGTAACCCAGAGGTGAACTTATATTTACAAGCAGGCGCTGCTGGAATTTGGTTTCGTGATGCTCGCGGTGATGTCAGAAGACTTGGGGGGAGTTATAGTTATAATGGGTCTCTCTCTCTTACCCAGACTCAAGGGGAAGTTTGGTTTTATGGGAAGTTTAGTGAGTTTCTCCTCAGTTCGACTAATGTGACAATAGAGGGTTTTGCATTCACTGATCTCGAGAGTGACAAATGGAATGAGTTTGCTCGTCTGAAAATAGAAGCACCGTGCAAGGCAAATATTATCCAGTTGCCCTCTAATCTCGCGTCCAACTTTCGTTCGTTAGCATTGAAGAAAAGTGTAGATCATACGCTGAAATTTGTCGGTTGGGATACAAACGGACAGAATGTGGAAGGCTCGTATTGGGGGTATTCAGAATCACAGATTCTTGCTGAAACGTACGACCAACTCTTTCATAATCTAACTACAAGGCCTACGATTAACCTAGGCGTCCCTGATAATGATGAGGAGGTGAAGCGTGTATCTCGTCAGTGTGTGATACCAACATATTTTAGTATGGATGGTAAGAATAAAGGTCGAGGCACTTACCAAGAACTTTATGGAAGCGTTATTGACGCCGAAACCAGTAAAACCCCCACCGAGATTGTCTTCGACAAAGACGGGTGGCTTGACTTGGAGGTGGCTACCTACGATCCGAACACCAACTTTACCAAAGGGGGCGGGGCAACAGGTACCTCCCAAGTGAATCAGAAAATGGTGGTCGTGCAGGTCGATGGTGGGAGAAAGTTCTGCATGGTGATCTCCAAAAAGAGTGACGGTTCTACAGACGGCGACAAGTTGAAGTTCTTTGCCCGTCAAGGGAAAACCGTGCGTTTGTGGGGTGATGCCAGTCTGCTAAAGGTGAGTGGACAGGATATTGTGAAAGAAATAAAGTGTGGCACTGGGCTTCAAAGACTGGTGGCAAACCGGTGTAGCAAGTTAGAAAAAATAGAAAGAGGTTTCTCCCTACGGTGGGTAAACGTCAACGATTGCTCCAACTTAACCTCAATGGACGTCAATCAGTGCAATAGTTTAGAGACCCTCGAGGCGAAGAATTGTGGAAAGCTCACTACGATCGAAGTGAGCAGCGCGCAGTTAACAAAGCTCGATCTTACGAGCTGTACCAGAGTTACCTCTTTAGACATTAGCAATTGTTCCAGCTTATCGACGATAGATGGGTTCAACACCTTACCCTTACAGTCGTTGGTTGCCAACCATTCTGGTTTAACGACGATAACAGGGAGATCTGACCTACAGACTCTGAGAGCGAACAATTGCTCTAAGTTAACCAGAATAGATGCTACCTCGTGCAGCAATTTGACAACCTTCGAAGCTCGGAGTTGCGAAAAGCTAGCCACGGTCGAAGTGCGTAGCACGAAACTAACAAATATCGAACTCTCCAGCAGTAAGGTGACGAGCTTAGATATCAGCAACTGTACTAGATTGGCGACGATCGCTGGCATGAACGACTTGCCTTTACAGACTTTGAAAGCAAACAATACGGCGTTTACGCAGATAACAGGGAAAAATTCCCTACAAACCCTGCTAGTTAACAACTGCTCCAACTTAACCTCAATAGACGTCACGCAGTGCAGCAGTTTAACATCCCTCGAGGCGAAGAGTTCTCAAATTGCTGCACTGGCAGTACATAGCGCACAATTAACGAAACTCGACCTTACCAACTGTAGTAAAGTTACCTCCTTAGACATTAGCAGTTGTACTAAGCTATCGACGATAGATGGGTTCAACTCCTTACCCTTACAGTCGTTGAATGCCAACAATTCGGGTTTAACGCAGATAACGGGAAAATCCTCCTTGCAGTCCCTGCAAGCCAACGGTTGCGCTAACTTAACCACAATAGACGCTAGCTCGTGCAACCAATTAACATCCCTCGAGGCGAAGAATTGTGGAAAGTTAGAGACTGTCGAGGCGCACAGTGCGAGTTTGACAAAACTCGACCTTTCGAGTTCCGCTACGAAGACCTTAAACATTAGCA
>CALHZE010000101.1 GCA_938040915.1 uncultured Bacteroidia bacterium
GGAGGGTGCGCCTACACGCACGACACACTCTCGGCGGCTTATCAAAACGGGCAATATTACACCGTGTACGTCTGCGAAGAGGAGCTGAGACGCGAGTGGTCGCGCTACTCGGGGATGTCGCTCAACACACAGTTCCCTCCGTATGGAGAGACGCTTTATGACGGACTGTGTGCCTATCTCGCGAGTGCTGGGCATCGGCGCGATTCGGTCGGGATGACCTTCCTTTCCTCCGCCGACATCGACGCCCTCGAGCATGGGGCGACGAGCGTAAAACAGCGTGGGCGCAGTTGGTTTTATCAGATGCTCTGGCACGAGCTCGCGCATGCCGAGCGGGTGCGGAGTGGCAAGAGCGAGGATCAGTCGCTCCTCTATGAGAGTTATCGCGCACTCAAGGAGCGGGACTATGCGGCGCTCCCGATCGGCGTGGTCGCTGCCTATAACCGTTGGGGGGCGATCCCTGTGGTATTCTTCGTTATATCTGTCCTAGGCTCCTTGTTGTGGATTGGGATAAAATACCGCCGCTCGCACGCGTGGCATGTCTTATACCTTGTGGTGCTGTCGTTCTTGGTTGGGCACGGTCTGTTTACCCTCTACGGCTTCTTTTACCTCCTGCTCGGGATTTGGTGGAGTGTGCGATATAAGAAGACCGTAATCTCCAAGGAGGAGGAGGAGGAGACGGCGAAAGCCTAAGGCGCGCAACTCGGCGAGGGAAGGAACACCGCTCGGAAGGTAACAAGAGAGCTCCTCAAAGAGTAAAAGGAGTATAACCAATACCCCAACGTGATGATTGACCACTTACGTAATTTCCCTATCTCGACAGACTCGTTTGAGAATATCCGCAACGAGGGGCGTATCTATGTTGACAAGACGAAACATATCGCCGAGTTGCGTCGACGTGGTAGCTATGTGGTCGTGCTGTGTCGCCCGAGACGGTTAGGCAAGACCCTCTTCCTCACGACCCTAAAGGCATACTTTGAGGGAAAAAAGGAGCTCTTTAAGGGGCTCTATCTCGAGAAAGCCGAGGAAGAGATGGCGGCAGAAGAGAAACGCGAGGCGTGGATAAAGTACCCCATACTCCACTTTAATTTCTGCGGGGTGCAGGCGTCCCCCAACGGGCTAAAAGAGAAGCTAGACCAACAACTCTCTCGATGGGAGTCGGAGTATGGCTGTCAGCAACAATGTGACGACCCGTGTGAGCGTCTGGCTGTGCTGGTCGGGCACGTCCACAAACAGACCGGACAACGCGCAGTCATCTTGGTAGACGAAGCCGATCTGCCGCTCCAAGAAACCTTTGACAACCCCGAGCTCAATGATCGGAACAACCGGACGCTCTGCGCTTTCTATTCGGTCACCAAAAGCTATGAGCTAGACATCGAGATGTGTTTCCTAACGGGGCTCTCCCAAGTTAAGGAACGCAATATCTTCAGCGGGTTTAACAACTGGATAAATATCTCTTTTAACAAGACGTATCACGACATTTGCGGGCTCACAGAGCAGGAAGTAAAAGACAACTTTGCGCCCGAATTAACCGCATTGGCTAAAAAGCAAGGTTGTAGTGAGAAGGCGCTATTGGCAGACCTTGAGCGACGCTATGGCGGCTTTAACTTCGGTGGCGAGGAAGGTCTCTATAACCCTAATAGCCTGATGTATGTCTTTCGAGACCTGAGGTACGACTCTCATTGGGTGGATGAATATTCCCTGCGCTTCACGATCCCTGCGCTCATAGAGCAGAAGACCTTTATACCCGAGCTAGAGAAATTCCTATCCTCGGAGGATACGCTATTAAGCTCTGAGCCAACGTGGGGGAACGGCATACCTCGTCTTTTCCAAACGGGCTTTGTGTCGATAAAGCCCGAGAAGAGTAAGAAAGAGAAACGGGAAATGCAAATGACGAGACTTTGCAACCTCGGCTTCACAAACGAGGAAGAGATGTTCCCCTTACTACGCTGCCTCGCCGAACGCTATTTCCCCAGCACGACCGACACCGACCTATACCTCCGCTCCTTGGCTTGTTATAATGCCCTCGAGGAGGGAAAATTAGACGAAGCGCTGGCAGTGCTGACCGAGCTCCTGCAACGCATCTCTTACGAGCAGTTGCCTAGGGAAGGGGAGTATGATTGGGTAAAGAATCCGTATTACCAGACGGGGTTCTACCTCATCTTCCGCCGGCTAAGTGCGTCGCGCCCCGTTACGGTAACGTGTGAGGCGAAGAGTGTCGACGTGACCATACAGACACCAGCACATTGCTATATCTTTGCCTTTGCTTTCCTCAAGGAGGTTACGCCAGCCGATGCGCTCGCGTTGCTCAAGGAGCGAGAGTATGCGAATGCCTCAGACGGAGGGGCTGTCGCGTTACACCTAGTGGGCGTGAGCTTTAATGAAAAAAATCGTAACATTGGGGAGTATATAGAAGAGGTCGTTAGTGCTGGTACAGGAGAAAAGTAATCGAAGAGAATGTCTGCAGAGAATCCACAAATTATGATCTGCGCACCCTACACTGCTCCGTGTGGGGTGTTGCTTTTGGGGACGATAGATAATCGGCTCTGTCTATGTGATTGGCAAGCGTCGCGTAACCATGACAGTTTTCTGGCGGACGTAGAAGAACGTTTCCATGCGGAGTGTCGTGACGGAGAGAGCGAGACCCTCACGCGTGCCGCCCAGCAGTTGGATGAGTATTTTGCTGGGCAGCGTAAAACGTTTGATCTTCATCTCGATGTGGACGGTTCGTTTTTTCAAAACTTGGTGTGGAGTGAGTTGTTACAAATCCCTTTTGGAGAAACGCGGAGTTATCTGGAGGTGGCGCAAAGGGTCAGAAGCCCGCGGGCGATGCGCGCCGTAGCGAATGCGTGTGGAGCGAACCCCTTGTCGCTCTTTATCCCCTGTCACCGCGTGATCCGCTCTGATGGCTCGCTGGGGGGCTATGCCGGAGGGCTGCCAGAGGTAAAAGGGTGGTTGTTGGAGTGGGAAAAAAGTCTAGCAAAAGAAAAATAGAGAACCGAAGTAAAGAGAGAATGGCATACGAAATGGAAGAAACACAGATCCCTTCGTTACACGACTGGGCGTGGTTTGGCGTCTTTCGTGAGGCTGTGAATACCTTAAGCGAGCTAGCCCTCCCCGAGCGTTGGTGTTATAAAAATGTGGACCCTAACTATCCGAATCCCATCCTTGCCGCTTACATCAAGTACACCTTTTACAGGTTGATGAAAGAGAGAAAAGTCTTGTGTAACGGGCAGTATGCGGCCTTTAACACGGGGCTTGTGAATCGTTTTTATGACCCCATTTATGCCTTGTTTGACAAAAACCGAAATGAGGGGAAGCAGGAATGGCATTTCCTAAACTTTTGCACCGCCGGTGAGGGGCGTGCTGGCAAGACGCTCACCAACAACTTCTCGTTGCCCGAGCGCGCCAGTTACTTCTCAGACCCTGCTGAGTTGATTTATGACCTTCGTGCTCCACGACCGCAACTTGATTGGCGTCGCATCGTCCTCGATAACATTAACCGTATCCCCACTGCTTTTTGGGAAAGGTATACCCCAAAAGACTTCACCCTGCGCGACGTCAATACGCTCTCTGACAAGGACGTTTATTTTGCGAAACTCGCCTTTGCATTGGAAAATGACGAACAGACGTTTCGCGCGGTCAAGAGCCGTTTCACAGAAAGTCTCGAACTCGCGCTCAAGCGCGTGGCGTGGGACTTTAGGACGGCAGTCCCTATATACAATCTCAAGCGCGACGGGCTCTCTTTGTTATTTCCCTTATCGTTGCTTAACGACACCGAGATAGACCTTGCGTTGGTCATAGAGCGTCAAGAGAGGTCGGGGCTTTACATAGGGCACATGATTTTGCCCTTAGCGTGGGCTTATACAGATGCGCGTCTTATCATGCGCCCTGATAGCGATTGGTTACAAGTAGAGCAGATCGCTTCCTTAGGGTTTCCCTCCGACGAGCTCGTGTGAGGGGGGGAGGGATGCGACGTAAAAACGCCACCCTTTCTTTTGGGTGACCACCGCGACTAGATTGACGGACGCCGGATACTTTTCCGCGACGTCCGTCTTTATTTTCCCCTCCTCTAGGTATAAATACTGATGTGAGGTTATTAACGCGGCTTTACTTTTGCAGTGTGAAAAAGAACATGTCACCCACGCGATGAGAAACCAGACACCGCGTACACGGGGCAACCTATTAACTATATAACTAGTGCACACGCTGTCAGACTAAACCTACTCTGACAGCGTTTTTTGTATACCTTTGTCACAAGCAGTAACAAAATATAGCGCTATGAGCTTTACGGTAGAGTGTAACCGCATCTTCTGGGATGCCACGCTGGCGTACCGACGCCTCAGTAACCTCAACGACACCCCCGAAAATCCCTACCCCACGGGCTCCCTGTTTGCCCTCCTCTATGACAAAAACTGGGTAGACAACGTACAGTGGGACTTGGAAGACCTCATCCGAAACCCCAATATAGACCCCGCCGAGGCGCTGACCCTCAAACGTAAAATTGACGCCCTTAACCAACGGCGCACCGATACCGTCGAGCAGATCGATACCCTCTTTCTGCAACAGTTTGCCAGCGTCAAGCCGCGCGAGGGCGCTACGCTTAACACAGAGAGCCCCGCATGGGCGGTTGACCGTCTCTCCATCCTCAACCTCAAGATCTTTCACATGCAGCGGCAAGCGACCGATCTTGACGCTACCCCCGAACACCGCGCGCGATGCCAACAGAAGCTCGACGTCCTCCTCGAGCAACGCGTCGACCTTTCCACAGCCCTCGAGCAGCTCCTTGAGGATTATGCTGAGGGCTCAAAGGTCATGAAGACCTACCGACAGATGAAGATGTATAACGACCCCTCCCTCAACCCCATCCTTCGCGGTAAAGACAACCATTAACGCCGCCGATTGTGAAAGAAAAACATCTCTTACTCATCCGCTTGAGTGCCTTGGGCGACATCGTGATGCTCCTCCCCGTGGTGCGCGCTCTGCGTGAAAATTACCCTGAGCTCCCGCTCACAGTGCTCTCGCAACCCTTTGCGCGCCCCTTCTTCGAAGATATCCCCGGCGTGACCTTCTTCGCAGCCGAGCTCCGTGGACGTCACCACGGCATCCGAGGGCTATGGCGTTTGGCGGGCGACCTTAAGCGAAGCACAAAGTTTACCCACCTTGCGGATACTCACAGCGTTATCCGCTCGTGGCTCTTACGTTTTTTCCTTACCTTAAGAACCTTTCCCCGCGGCTATAAGAGCGCTACTCTAGACAAGGGGCGTCGCGAGAAGAAGGCGCTGGTGAGACAGCACGACAAACAGCTCACGCCCCTCGAGCACTCGGTGACGCGCTATGCCGAGGTGCTCAAAAAGCTCGGCTTCCCACTCGTGGTGCCCTACCAATTGGGTGGGCTACAGGCACGAGAAATTACGACACAACTCGAACCCCTCTTGAGAGAAACTCGCCTACGCGTGGGGATCGCCCCCTTTGCCAAGCACCGTGGCAAACGCTATGACCTCGACCAGATGCTCGCCCTTGTCAAGAAACTGCACAAACGCGGCATACAGATTTTCCTCTTTGGCTCACGAGGCGAAGAGCAGTTGCTCCTCGAGCGCTGGGTCACCAAACCCGACATCGTCGTCGTACCCGCCCTCGGGCTCAACCTCCTAGACGAGTTGCGCTTAATGCGACACCTCGACCTTATGGTCGCCATGGACTCTGCCAATATGCACCTCGCCTCTTGGGCAGGTACGCGTGTCCTCTCCGTATGGGGGGCGACGCACCCGTATGCTGGCTTTTACGGATGGGGACAGGATGAGGCGCTCGCCGTGGGGCGCGACGACCTCCCTTGCCGCCCCTGCTCGGTCTATGGCAACAAACCCTGTTTGCGCGGCGACTATGCCTGTCTTGACATCCCCGTCGACGAGCTCTATAAGCGGGCGCTCGCCCTCCTCCCCATCCCCGCAGAAGAAGTCTAACCCTTATCTCCCAACACGAGACAATGAGACACCTCGGAAAGAACTCCCCACTCCCCTCTGCCCCCGACCCTTCGCTCCTCGAGGCTGTGCCACGCGCGCTACGAAGTCATGCTTTCGGCTGTGACGTATGGCACGCGTACGAAGTCGCTGCGTACGGGGAGGGCGGTATATCCGCGCATGGGGTCTTGAAAATCAAATACGACGCGTCGACCGACTTCATCGTCGAGAGTAAGTCGCTCAAGCTCTACCTCTATTCTCTCTCCAAGGCACTGTTTGGCACTACCCCAGAAGACGCCTGTCGCGGCTTCGAGTTCGCCGTCCGCGAAGACCTTGAGGGGCTTCTCGGTGTTAACGTCGATGCGCAGTTCTTTACGGGCATTACCACGAGCCACGAGCTGCTCGACGGCTATGAAATATTAGAAG
>CALHZE010000102.1 GCA_938040915.1 uncultured Bacteroidia bacterium
AGCGAACTCAAGGGCGTGCGTGCTTTTATTGCAGACCCCGTGGTGGTCGACGAGCTCTCTGAGGAAGCGCGTGTGTCGGGGTTACCTACCTGTCCACGTCGCTCGATCTTCCACGCCCTTAACCAGAAGGCTGTGGCACGCCGTTTCGCAAAAGAAAAGGGAAAGAAGTACGAGGAACTGAACCTTATCGTTGCGCACCTCGGCGGGGGAATCTCCGTGGGGGCACACGCACATGGGCACGTGGTCGACGTCAACAATGCGTTAGATGGCGACGGTCCCTTCTCGCCCGAGCGTTCGGGCTCACTCCCCACGGGCGAGTTGATGGAGATCTGCTTCAGCGGCAAGTATTCTAAAGACGATGTCAAGAAGATGCTCGCCGGAAAGGGCGGTCTTGTGGCACTGGTGGGGACGAACGACGCACAGATCCTCGAAAAGGCAGCGAGCAGCGGTGACGCCAAGGCTAAGCTCGTCCAAGACGCTATGTGTTACAATATCGCAAAGTGGATTGGCGCTATGGCGACCGTCCTCAAAGGCAAGGTCGACGGGATTATCCTCACCGGTGGCATCGCTCACAACAAGTACCTCGTTAAGTACGTAGAAGAAATGGTCTCTTTCATCTCCCCCCTCACCGTTTATCCTGGTGAAGACGAGATGGGCGCGCTGGCACGTAATGCCCTCATGGTGTTGCGCGGCGAGTTCCAAGCGAGAGAATATTAGACACGTCGTTGTTTTCATCTTCTTAGTGGGGGAGGCGGCTCTGTCAAAGGAGTTGCCTCCCCCTTTTTTTGTATATTTGTCAAAACAAGGAAAGGGTTAACCCATGGTAAGCACGCCTAAAGTCTTCGTATTAGACACCAACGTCCTTTTGCACGACCATAAGTGCATCGACTATTTCCAAGACAACGATATCGTCATCCCGATTGTCGCTTTGGAAGAACTCGACAAGTTCAAAAAGGGCAACGAGACTATCAATTTCCACGCCCGCGAGTTTGCACGAGACCTAGATCGCATCAGTGGCGACGCTCTCTTTGGTGACGGCATCTCGCTGG
>CALHZE010000103.1 GCA_938040915.1 uncultured Bacteroidia bacterium
TGCTCAAAAAGCCTCTTGAGCGAACGGAACTCGCCGCGCACCTGAGCCGCATCATCGGTGTTAGAGGCCATCCCCATGAGCCCCTCGATCGCAACGTGAGGGGAGCGCTCCCACCCCCGCGCTTCCACGAATGCCACTACCTCCGCTGGGGTAAAGCCAAACTTGGTCTCCTCTTGGGCGATGTGCACCTGGAGTAATACCCGCGTCGTGCGTCCCAATAGCACACTTTCACGCTCGATGACCTCCAAGAGCTTCAACGAGTCGACCGAGTGGATGAGAGCTACGTAAGGGAGGACGCTCCGCACCTTGTTGGTCTGCAAGTGACCGATGAGATGCCACGCTACGTCCGAGGGGAGTTGCGGGGCTTTAGCAACAAGTTCCTGCACTTTGTTTTCCCCGAAGGCGCGCTGCCCCGCCTCATAAGCCTCGCGGAGCGCCGAGATGGGGTGAGTCTTCGAAACGGCAAGGAGGGTGACCCCTGCGGGGAGTTCGCGCCGGAGCGCCTCAAGGGCTGTGGCAATAGACATGAGCCTAGACGGTTGGTTACTACCGCAAAAGTAGCGTTATTAGAACGAAGAAAAGCCCAGACAGAAAAACTTTTTCACACGTCAACTTTTTGTAATATACTGGTAACGAGTTAGATCGATAGGCGACGCCGCGCCCCCCGCTAGATATTTCCCGCCAAGGGGGGCTTGATTCAAAATCATATCGTACATTTGGGACGTTGTATGATTAAAGTTCTATTTGTGAAATGAACATCTTTGTTGGAAGTCTTCCGTATCGTTACCAAGAAGACGAACTGAGCGCTTTGTTCTCTAACTATGGCGAAGTGCAGAATGCCCGTATTATTAAGGATCGGATCACGGGGCGTAGCAAGGGTTACGGCTTCGTAGAGATGCCCGATGATCAGGCTGCGCAACGCGCCATCAACGAACTCAACGGTTCTGACGTGATGGGTCGCGCGATAGTTGTGAACGTGGCACAGGAACGCGCACCTCGCGAAGGTGGGCATCGCGGAGGGTACGGCGACCGCTAGTCAGCCCGACTCTCAATTTTCCTTGTGCAAGCTCCTTGTCAAGGGAATATCCAACGGAGTTGATGCTTAGGCATCAACTCCGTTTCTTTTTTGCTTCGTCAGAACACAGCCCCCCCCCCACCCGCAACACAAAGGCTCTTGACCGATTTTCTTATCTTCGTACTAACAAAATTACGCTCCGCATGGATACGCTACGTGACCTCCCCCTCTATTTCCAAGATTTCGAAGACCTGCGACGTAAGAACTACTTCTACGTAGACAAGACGCAGTATCTCGCACAGCTCGTTACGCGCTATAAAGATTTCTTCTTGAGCCGCCCCCATCGCTTTGGCAAAAGCCTCTTCCTATCTACCCTACGCGCCTACTTCGAGGGGAAAAAAGAGCTGTTTGAGGGGCTCTATATCCACCAAGCAGAAGAGGCGATCGCACGCCGACAGAACAGAGAGCCGTGGATGGTGTCGCCTGTATTTTACCTCGAACTCAATGCAGAGTATTTCTCTAGCTTAGAGGTCTTGGAAAATTGTCTAGAAACCCATCTTGCGGCTTGGGAAGCAATTTATGGGAGCAATGGTGTGGCTAAGACTCCTGCAGGACGTTTCAGAGCTGTAATCGAACGAGCCTATCTGCAGGAGGGCAAGCAAGTCGTCATCCTCATAGACGAGTACGACAAACCCCTCCTAGAAACGGTAAATGACGAGGCGCTCAACGACGCTAACCGCTCGCTCCTCAAAGCCTTCTACGAGGTGCTCAAGCAGTGCGACCGCTACATTCGGTTTGCCTTCCTCACAGGGATCACTAAGTTTAGCAAAACGAACCTCTTTAGCGGCGTAAATAACCTCATTGATATCACCTTACAAGAGGAATATACTGCTATCTGCGGCTTTACCGAGACGGAACTCGACCTCTTTGCCCCCGAGATAGAGCAACTTGCCGCGGCAAATCAGATGACAGTCGAGCAAACGCATGGGAAGCTCAGAAAAATGTATGATGGCTATCGTTTCTCCCGCAAGGAGGAGCGGGTTTATAACCCCTTCAGCTTACTACGGGTGCTAGCCGATAGGAGGTACAACTACTTTTGGTTTGAAAGTGCGACGCCTTCGTATCTAGTAAACTATTTGAAGCGTACTCAGGTCTTTATGCCGGAATTAGAGTCCGATCTATTGCTCGACGCGAGTGAAATACAGGACTTCCGCTATAACGACGACGATTCTCTCATCCCGCTCCTTTTCCAATCAGGGTATCTGACCATCAAAGACTACCTGCCCGAGGCAGGGCTTTATCAACTGGGCTACCCCAACGAGGAGGTGCGCTTCGGTTTTTTGCAAGAGCTATTGCCCCTCTATGTGAACATCAGGCGCAACAGTATCCGCTCCACGGTTTTGAAGCTCTATAGCGCTCTCCATGATGGCGACCTTGCCGCGGCTATGAAGCAAATCTCCGAGATCTTGGCAGGGATTATCTACGGTAACATCCCTGCTAGCGAGGAAGGACGCCCCTTGCGCGAACAGTACTACCAGTCGGTACTCTATGCCGTTTTCCGTCTCTTAGGTCTCCACGCGCAAGCCGAGGTCGTTTGTGCCACGGGGCGTATCGATATGCTCGTCATAACCCTCAAGCACGTCTATATCTTCGAGTTTAAGGTAAACCCGCAGGGGACGGCACAGGATGCCATCGACCAGATCAGGGAGCGGGAGTATTTCCGTTCGGTGTCTGCCGAGAGACGACCCCTCCACCTCGTAGGGGTAAGTTTCGACGAAAAAACACGCAACATCAGAGAGTGGAAGGAAGAACTCCTCACGCCAGACGGGCGAGAGTAACGGAGCGTTCTGGAGCGCCCAAAGGGTGTCGAAGGTGTCTCTAAAAATCGGACATCCCCCATCTCTCTGTAGGGGTGCTGCATGCAACACCCACGAATATCTACCAAAACGGTTTTCTGTACGGGCGCAACGTGATGCGCCCGTTGTTATTCGGATGCATCGCGATACGTCCGTACAACGCGTTGCATCCGGCGCGCCCCCCGCATAATATCAACCGAATGGTCTTCTGTAGGGGCGTAACGTGAGGATCGCCCGCAACTCGGCACAACGTGCCGCCGGTGTGATCTTCCCTTTGCCCGCTTGTCGCCCGCACGGGCCGTCCGCCCTTAGGACCCCGCATGG
>CALHZE010000104.1 GCA_938040915.1 uncultured Bacteroidia bacterium
TACCGCGAAGCGAGGCAAGGAGGTCATCCGTCGCGTCATGCACGTCGACGCGCTTAAGTGCCACCGTCACCAACTCACTCCCCGAGGCGATAATAGCGGCAGCCATTGCCGCATTAGACGAAAACTTTCCCGTGCCTAAAAGTAGGTGCGAGGCGAACTCATGTTTACCTAATCGTAGCATTGGGCTTACGTAAAAATCGTTGAATAGAATCCATAAACTTCTCCGTGGCAAAACCCGAATCACTTGCAGAGGCGATGCTGCTAGAAACAGCTACACCATGCACCCCGAGCTCTAGTAAGGGGTATACATCTAAGTTTTCCACGCCACCTATCACAAATATCGGGTGAGAAACTCCTGCTTCTCTTGCTCCTTCCACAACCCGCCGGACACCTTCCATACCTAAAAGAGGCGCAATTTTTTCTTTCGTCCGTGTAAAACGGAGCGGTCCCAACCCCACATAATCGATCGGCGCATCCTTGAGCGCCACCAACTGCTCTAATGTATTAACCGTCACACCGATCGCCATATCTTCTCCGACAGCCTTCCGCACCTCACGCGGGTCACCGTCCTCTTGTCCGATATGCACTCCCCACGCTCGAGCGCGTTGTGCCACATCCCAATAATCATTGATTATCACACTTCCGCCGAGCATCTGCATCACCTCGACAACATGCTCTGCTATCCGCGTTAACTCTTCTTTTGACACTCCCTTAAGACGCAACTGTAAGAGTCGCCCCCCTCCTTTGACATACCCCTCTAGCTGTTCTTGGAGGGAATTGTGATCATTTTGCTGCGTAATGAACATCAAATGTCCTGTCTTCAAAGCCAACTCTTTACGCAACATCTTTTCCACTCTCCTGATTTATACGCAGCAAAGGTAGTAACTTTAATAAGAAACGAAGTTTTAAGTTTCGCTCTAGATGAAACTCCACCATCGACAACGTTCAGTTGACGCGCAATCGGACAACGAATCATTCGACACGTTCTTCTCCCCTATCCGTTACTACTTCCGATGCTTAGCAAACCACGCCATACGGATCGCGCGAAGACGACGCGAAGCACGTGTTACCGATATCAAAATCATAAGCACAAACCCGCACCACACCCCCACAGCAATATACGGGAGATAATTAAAATCTGCATCCCGCCCCTGCATCCCACCGCGAGCGATCAGCTCCTGCGTATAAGTAAGAATAGAATCACTCGCCTCGCCTGTAAATTCCCGCAACGAATAATCAATCCGAATATCAGGAATAACCCCGCGCCCGTAAGGAATTTTCGCATCCTGTGCCGTATCAAAATAAACTTTCGCGACAGGGACATTCAATTCAAAATGCGAATGAGGAAGCGTATAACGCAACACCGGCGCCGTGGAAAGGACGTGATAGGGCGAATTAGTCTCACGACCGATAATATAACCTCGTTGTTCGCGATGTACCAATGCCGCAAAAAGAGAGCCCAGACTCTGTGTAAACTCGTTGGTTAAGACATATACGTTGCCTCTATAGGGTATAAACGATGGAGTCACAGGCTTATTCATATAATTGTTATAGCGCAACAAGTGCTCATCTTCCGTAGCGGCATAAAGATATTCTGGGGAAAGTGGGTGTGTCGAGGTCGCGCCATAGCGTTTCTGCACCTCCCAGACATGTGCAGAGACGTCTTTCCACAAATAAGAGTGAAAGGGACGTAGGGCTAAGTGCGAAAACAACTTTTCGACATTCTTAATCGTACCGCGTTGGTTGTAACGAAGATCCACTATCAAATTCTCACAACCGTCATGGGCGATTGAGTCCAAAAAGTTCTCAATCTCCATAAGTTTCAACGAACCGAAATCCAAACGTGGAAGACCAATATAGGCTAACTGCGGAGCAAGCATCTTCAGACGCACCGAGTCCTCCTCAAGCTTCTTAAAGTAAGAAGCAAACGTCGGGGGGATCGATTCAGAATAGCCGTTTTCCTCGGGGAGTTGGGCATAATTTCCTGTTTCGCCATTCCGCAACGAGAGCGTGATGCCATGCGTAACCTTGTTCCGGCGATACCAGCGATAATAAATATACCCTCCACGCGTAAACTCAGTCATCAACTGAAGCTCAGGGATATAGCCTCCCACGCTATATGGGATGGCGGTCTTGTTCGTCTGTTGACGAATGAAAGAGATGATCGACGAGGCTGGCTCTCCGTCTACGGCCGAAATAGACTCCCCATCCAGTTGCTTAATATCCAAATAATTGTGGGTAACCAACAACGAATCGCCTGATACGCCAAAGAGAACGGGGTAAAGATAAAGCTCATGAAGCGAATCTGGAAGCGGACGCGACAAGAGACGCGTATTCGGGTCACGCACAAAACGCACAAACTGGTTCAAAAGCTCTACGTAACTCTTATGTTCCAACGGCACTAGTATCTGGGCACGCAAACTCTGATAAAGAGAATCAAAACTCTCTAAGCGGCGATAATCATAAAGGGTCGGATTTACCTCCTTGAGCAGATCATAGATGATGTCTAGCTCATTCTGCATTTCTGGGATAGTGAAACGCTTGCGAGAGCAAAAAAATGTATACCGATGATTTCTTGGTTTCTTTATCCCAGTAAAGGAAAAGGGGTCACAGCTATTCGCCTTTCCAGACACAGAAAAAGCCACCGCCGGTTGGGGGATTAACGGTGTGAAATAATCTACCGTACCAATGGTATCTCCTTTCCGTACCGAATCTCCTAAATGCAAGCTCGCTAAAGGCTTAAAACCTGTTATGAGCATATCGGTTTGGTCAGAAGAGAGCGTCACCAATGCATTAAGAAATTGCTGCGAGAGCTCATTCTCATTCGCAATAGCCTCTAGTTGCTCATTCTGCTCCTTTGACGTGCGTCGACGAATGTTCCACGACAAGAAGTCGGAAAAAGAGTGCCAATAAGCAAAACGGAAATTGATGACCTTCGCTGTAAAAGGCGCTACAACCGGCGAGCCTTGCGCTGCGCCCAAAACGAGCCACGAACGGTTTAACTTACCGGCTACCGTATCACCAGGTCCCGCAATCAACGAGTCGCGATCGTGATAGCCCTCTACGGGCGACATCCCCTCCTGTCCCCAGAGCGTCGGCGCAAAGAGACAAACAAAGAGCACTAGCAGAGTAACAACAATATTCCGTTGCATAAGAAGCAAGCCTCCCCTCCTCCGAGGAGGATACGACACCCTAAAGGTAGAGATTTTTTAGACTACAAGAGAAACGCCAATGGCAACAGAGTCCGAGCATCTGCGACACACCACGAGCATTCTGTTCCCAACATAAAAAACGGGACTAGACCTGTCCCCTGACGTTGCAAATACTCCCACAAAACTTGCCGACAAGCACCACAGGGACTCGGCGGCATACGACTCCACACGAGCTTCCCTTCCTCGACCTCATCTCCTCTCACAATCGCAATCGCCTCCAAGTGCTCGTTTGGATATTGGTGGAATGCATGAAAAAGCGCCGTACGCTCGGCACACACGCCGCTCGGGTATGCGCCATTCTCTTGGTTAGAGCCTGTCACAATTTCTTGATTCGAAAGTAACAAAGCCGCCCCAATATGTACGCGCGAGTAGGGTGCATAAGCACACTCAGCAGCAGCACGTGCAGCAGCGAAGAGGGGCATCCAGCGAGCCTCAATCCCCTCAACCCCTCTATATTGCAATACCTGACAAGAGAATGAAAGCGACTCCATCGTGTTATTGCTCCGGTGTACTTGTCACAATACGCTTTTTGAAGCAAAGAGAAAGAATAACGTAAGCGAGCATCCCATACGCCAGCCCTTCCCAGCGGAAAAATATCATACAAAGCACCGTCACACACAGCCAAAGCAGGTGTGGCACAAGATTAAACAGCGTAAAAGGCTTCACCTTAAGAGAAAACATCGGGATGTTACTCACCACAAGCAGT
>CALHZE010000105.1 GCA_938040915.1 uncultured Bacteroidia bacterium
TTTCACCTCGGGTTGCAGACCGAGACTCCCCCTCGCGAACGCGAGACGATCATCGTGTCTTGGCTGCGCGACATCCGCCCGTCAACACGCGAGCTCTACCTTCTCGGCGACATATTTGACTTTTGGTGGGAGTATAAACGTGTCGTGCCCAAAGGGTTCGTGCGCTTCTTGGCGACCTTGGCTGAGTTCACCGAGGCGGGGATTCCCGTGCACATCTTCACCGGTAACCACGACGTTTGGATGTTTGATTACCTAGCCCAAGAGCTCGGGGTGAGCGTCCATCCCCACGGGGGGCTCTTTTCCTTCTATGGACACCAATTTTACCTCTGTCACGGCGACGGACTGGGGCACCCCACCCTCCCCTTCCGTGTCATGCGCGCGGCTTTTCACTCGCGCCCACTCCAGTGGCTTTTCTCTCACCTAGTGCACCCCGACGCTGCCCTCCGGCTTGGGCACGCGTGGTCACACCACAACCGGTATGCCAAAAGCTTTCAGCACGCCTTCCGCGGCGATGCCGAGCCCGTCTCTCAGTTTGCCCTCCGACACTATCAAGCAAGCGGCGTGCCCTTTTACATCATGGGGCATCTACACATTGCCACAATACACCCCCTTGCCCCAGCCGGAGCGCTCACCATCCTCGGTGACTGGATTACACAATACACCTTTGCCTCGCTCGACGAGCACGGGCTCACCCTACAGCAGTACCACCCCACCACTCACACCGCCACTCCCCTAGCGTCGTTCCTCTTTTAGAAAAAGGTTTGGCGACGAAGGACGGAGGGGCTCGCCCCCCTTCCAATAAACAACGCGGCGGAAGGGAAATGCTCTCCCCTTCCGCCGCGTTGTTTTTGTATCCCTTAACTACAGAAAGAACTCACCACGGGCAATACGCACCGCACCACCCTCAAGAAAAACTTCTCGGAAGACGAGCTCCTCCTCCTCACTCACCGTGCGTGTAAAACGTACGCGCAACTCCCCTCCTGGCAACGAAACCGTCACCGGCGAGGGTAGGTCATGCACCGCACCAGCAATAAGAGCCACTGCCACCGCCCCCGTGCCACAAGCAAGCGTCTCGCCCTCCACACCTCGTTCGTATGTGCGCATCGCGAGACGTCCCTGCTCATAAGCATAAAAGTCCACATTCACTCCCCCACCATCGCCACAGACTGCGTAACGCAAGGGGCGCGCCACCTCCTCTAGATTTAGAGCATAGAGCGCCACCATTGACTCGCAACACATCACAAGGTGAGGCACCCCCGTGTCTAGCAAATAGCCCCCCTCGGCGGGCAACCACTCCACCCACTCGGCTACGGGCATCCGAAGCGAGACCTCGCCGTTCGGCAACTGGGCACTCTCCACCCGCTTCTCCCCTATCGCTAAACACAAGCGTTGTCGACCAAGACGCTCAAACAGATACG
>CALHZE010000106.1 GCA_938040915.1 uncultured Bacteroidia bacterium
CGATCATAGCCTCACCTCTCGCGCGCATGGAGGAGGCTCTGGTCGAGGAAGAGGTTGCAAAACTTCCGGCACGCTTGATCCGTATAGTAGTAGGAGATAATGTTGTGACTTGTCAACCGCCCAGTGTTGCATTTGTGGCACAATGTATGCATAACCTAAGAAATTGGCTCACACTTAACGCAGGCGACTGGGTGGTGTTTCCGTTGTCAGAAACGCCACAGCTGTTGTGTTTGCCAACACGGGTTTACCTCTACGAATCAGAGCGTTTGGTGCTAGATGAACTATTGCGTAGCTAAGCTTTTTGAGCTCCCCTGTCAGATAAAACAATTCCTGTATAGTCGCATCATTAAGCATCGTCGATGATAGCCAGTTTGTCACATGAGGGCATCCGTCTCCTATTAGATATTTTGCGTGAGGAGACTCCTCTTGACCTCCTTCAGCCGCGTTCGGCGGTTCGTTTAGAACGAGAGTACGGCTTGCGGAGCGGTGAAGTATTGCGTCTGGTGGATTTTTGCAAGAGAGAGAATTTCTTGCAAGAGGATACGCACGGGGAGGTGTGTTATACACGCATCCACTTTGCCGTAGTACTGTTGCAGTTGGAAGACTACTACTCGACCCAGAGTCGTGGGGAGGAGGTCGTGGATATGGCCTCACTCGAATCCCTCTTCCCGAACGATCTCTTTCATGCCTCGTTGTACCATCTACAGCGCGTCATTCACGTGATTTTGCGGTGTGAGCGTCGCTTTTTGAATGAGCGTTCGGCTTACATCACCTTCCTTCGCCTGATGGCACACTTATGGCTTTCGGTTTTTGAGACGTTGCCGAGTATAGAGCGCAGTACACTACCGCTTTTGCAGCTCTATTTCATTATGCGCGACTATCACATCCAGTTTGATGCGGAGTATTTTCGGCAACAGATCGCGACCTCGCCCCACCTATTAGAGGTGATTCATTTTTTCTCTCACGGGGTTTCTTCGTTGCCTGGGGCAAACTTCCCGTTTGAGGTATTGGCATTTGCTAAAGACATCAACTTGACGCCGGTAGACATTTCACGGTTATGGTTGTCGATGAGCGCCTTAATGAATTTCGTTGGGGGATATGACGAGCGGATTCGGGAGCGCTTGTCGTGGCTAGAGGTCGATTTTCAACACACGGCACAGCATTTATTTTTGCCGTTAAAGGGTGACGAGTCGCTCTTTAACTTCTCGTTTGTCGGCTTGCCAGACAAAGAGTCTATGGAAGAGGACGACGAGGCGACGCCGTTGAGCGAGATTGCCGCACTGTGTAAAGAAGTAAGTTCAGAGCGAGAGGAAGATTCGGAGGCGGTCACGTCGACGCTTTTTATTTTTGTGGGGGTTGCTGGGCGCGGTCAACGCGATGCGGCGCGTGCACTTCGTTACCAGTTTTCACAGATAGAGGGTTGGGAGTTTGGGGGCAACTATTATGAGTGGGATGTGCAAAAGCATCTTCCGACGCCTCTTCCAGAATTAGCGACACGTTTGACGCATTATGCTCAAGGTTGTATCTATTTTTACAACTTCCCTCCCCTCGCAGAGGAACGCCATTCGCAACTTCGTTCTTTTCTCTCTCTCGTGGAGGAAAATCTGGAGGGGCGGATGTATATCTTTGATTTTGCAGCACCGAGTTACGTATCACACTACCTTCCTCGCTTGGAATCGTTACCCTTATGGGTAATTCATTTTCCAGCCTACAGTCAGGCTTATTTGAAACATCATTTCAAGCAACTGGGTATTATGGCAGAGGTGGATATCGATACCTCGGTTTATGGTCGTTTAGATGAGCTTTATGAGCGCGCCAAGCCATTCTTTGAGCGCGGAGT
>CALHZE010000107.1 GCA_938040915.1 uncultured Bacteroidia bacterium
GTTTGGTAGCCCGATGGGGAGATATGGGGGTAGCAGTGCAATCGGTTGGGGCACAAATCGAGGCAATCTCATGGATGACGGCGGGGGGCTTTTCGACGGCATTAGCCAGTTTTGTGGGGCAAAACTGGGGGGCACATAACATAGCAAGAATCAAGAAAGGCTACCGGATCACCCTGACATATATGCTTACGCTCGGGAGCATCACGACACTACTGTTCATGTTTTGGGGTTCGGAATTTATGGGTTTCTTCATACCCGAAGCAGAGGCTCAGCGCTTGGGGGGCATTTATTTGTTCATCATCGGTATTTCACAAGTGTTTATGATTTTGGAAATAACAAACTCTGGCGTATTTAATGGAATCGGTCGTACGTCGCCCCCTGCAATTGTGGGAACAACCTTCAATTTGTTGCGTATACCGCTTGCGTTATGGTGGGGTAGTTTGTGTGTCGAGGGGATCTGGTGGGGCATAACGGTATCGAGTATTTTGAAGGGAGTGTCGCTCACAGTGGTGTTGTTATTTATCTATCGTAAACGGCTATCATAGTGTGCAATAAAAGCGCCCCCTCGCGTGTTTATTAGACGACATAGAGTAATAGAGGAGATATAGTCAAAGATGCGACGCTTTATACAGTCGGTAGTCTCGTTGCTTATCATGCTCTTTATCGGTGCATTGGGGGCATGGTTGGCGCTTCGTTACTTTCCCGAGTACTTTCCGAGTCAACGTGCGGGCTTTGAGGGGCGCGAGTCGTGGGAGAGAAATGATACGGTGTGGAGGGCGATACCTCGTACGGACTTCGAGCAGTCGTTTATCGATGCCTCGGCATACGCCTCACCGTCGGTGGTACACGTGCATGTACAGTCGATCATAGAGCGCGAGAGTCCGTATAAGGGCTCGATTTATGAGTTCTTTTTCGGTCCGCAACCGAATATTCAACAGAGAGTGTCCTCATCTGGGTCTGGGGTAATTGTTTCTTCTGACGGACTTATCGTAACCAATAACCATGTAGTGGCGGGCGCTAAGCGCCTTTCGGTAACGTTGACAAACCAAGAAGTATTGAATGCAGAGATTGTGGCTCGCGACCCTGCGATCGACTTAGCATTGTTGCGGGTGAGGACGCCGCGACCTTTGCCAGCCATTCGGTTTGGTAGTGCCGATAGCCTTCGTGTGGGGAGTTGGGTGCTAGCGATCGGAAATCCGTTTGATTTGGAAACGACGGTCACGGCAGGGATTGTGAGTGCGAAGGCACGTTCACTAAATTTGCAATCTGGTCGGGTTGCCATAGAGTCATTTATCCAAGTGGACGCGGCAGTCAATCCAGGCAATAGTGGGGGTGCGCTAGTCAATTTACAAGGCGAGCTGGTAGGGATCAATACAGCCATTGCGTCTCCGACGGGGTCATTCACAGGGTATGCATTTAGCATCCCAGAGAACATCGTGAGAGACTTCCTAACGAAAGTGCAAAATGGAGACAATCTTTCAGCACGAGGAAAGATCGAGCGGGGGGTATTGGGCGTTGTATTGACAGACCTGCGTCCGCATCTAGCGAAGGCGCTCACGGGCGGCAAGATGGAGGGAGTAGTCGTGGCACAGGTGCGTGAAGGAAGTGCCGCCGCGGCGGCTGGTTTACAGCAAGGAGATGTCTTAATAGCCATCGATGGGAAGCAACTAAAATCCGTAGCACAAGTGCATCGACTGTTGGGAGGGAAACGTCCGGGTACGCAAGTAAAGGTGAGCTATATTCGTAACAAGAAGGAATCTAGCGTAGATATCGTTCTTCAAGCGAGCGAATAGTGAAGAGTGTCGCAGGAGTGGAATTTGGCATGTCGCCGCAGCGGCTCTATGAGAGTCGGGTTCGCATCGCGGCAGGAAGTGAGGCGTGGTTATCACACTTTGTAGAGGCGCATGTGGCGCTGGTTTATAGCATAGCGCGAGAATACCTCGCCCCGCCCTATCTGTTGCGAGAGTTGATGAGTGTGGGCAATGTGGGGCTTCTTTGTGCACTGGAGGTAGTGACGAGTCAGAAAGAAAGCACGACATTTTATACGGTCGTGGGAGGGGAAATTAGAAATGCTATTCAGCGGTATGTAGAGTCGAGTCATCGGGTGAAACGTGTCCCCTATCTGTATCTAGGTCATCATCGCAACGCCTCGGGAGGCATACCGGTGCTTTCGATTCGTCTCAACGCGAATCAACGTTGTGAGCTTCGCATTGGAGATGGGGTCTGTACGGTGGATCACCATGAGATAGAAAGTGTCGGGGCGCTCAATAAGCTTCTAGCGGATTTACGACATGGAGATTTATTTGCGATGGAGTATGTGCGAGGGGGAGTGAGGCGATACACGTTTATAAACTGTGAATGAGGTTGTTACGTAATTATAGGTGTGGAAAATGAAGGCGCAGATGGTTACGGCATCGTGGATAAGTGAAAAGAAATGTGGCACAGACGCAACATTCGGAATAAATAAGCGTTATAAAAGCCATAGAGAAAATAGGGAAGTTCTAAGAATGTGTACGTAGATAATGGGAGTGAGTCAAGACATGAAGTCAAGATCTTAGGCGGCTGTTTCTCGCAACGTTCCCACCGTAATGATCATCAAGCGATAGGGGTTGCGGAGTCAGATCGCTAAATCCCTACCGAATACGGGAAACTGAGTTTTGGTGTACTTTCATTATGGGAGAAGCATTTTGGGTAAAAGAGCATCACTTTTTTCGATAACCCCTTTAAACATAACAGCATGAGGCAACTCAAAATCTCTAAATCTATCACTAACCGAGAGAGCGCATCTCTAGACAAATATCTTCAAGAGATTGGCAAGGAGGATCTTATCTCAGCAGAGGAAGAGGTGGAGCTAGCGCAGCGCATCCGTAAAGGCGATCACGAAGCCTTGGAGAAGCTGACGCGCGCCAACTTACGTTTTGTCGTTTCGGTAGCGAAACAGTACCAAAACCAAGGCTTGACCCTCCCCGACCTCATTAACGAAGGGAATTTGGGGCTGATCAGAGCTGCAGAGAAATTTGATGAAACGCGTGGGTTCAAATTTATCTCGTACGCGGTTTGGTGGATTCGTCAATCTATTTTGCAAGCTTTGGCAGAACAATCACGTATTGTCCGTTTACCGCTCAACCAAGTCGGGGCACTGAACAAGATCAATAAAGCTATCGCTCGTTTTGAGCAAGAGCAGGAGCGCACCCCCTCGGTGGATGAGTTGGCACAGGAAACGAACATGCCCAAGGAAAAAATTGCAGACAGTTTGCGAGTATCTGGGCGTCATGTATCGATCGATGCGCCATTTGTCGAAGGAGAGGATAATAGCTTGCTTGATATATTGCCGAATACCGATTCGCCGAAGGCCGACAACACACTTTTGCAGGAGAGTCTTCGCAAAGAAATCGATCGCGCACTTGCAACGCTCGGCGATCGCGAAAGTGCGATAGTTCGCTCGTTCTTCGGTATCGGCTGTCCGGAACAGACGTTGGAGGAGATCTCAGAAAAGTTTAAGCTCACACGAGAGCGCGTTCGTCAAATCAAAGAGAAGGCGATCCGTCGTCTACGACACTCGAGTCGCTCGAAGAATTTGAAGGCTTACTTAGGTTAGGGATCGTGTTGCGCTAACAACAAGCGGCGTCTCCCTTAAACAAGTT
>CALHZE010000108.1 GCA_938040915.1 uncultured Bacteroidia bacterium
TTCTGTAGGGGCGCTGCATGCAACGCCCTTGCCGCAAGGCGGCACAAACCAATATAAATAATCAGGAAAGGCGACGCCCTGTCGGGCGCGAATTGCGGGTTTAGCACGTTAAACCCCTACGGACCCCAGCCATTCGGTTGTCGTGACTCCCGATGGGGTGTCCTGTCTTCTGTAGGGGCGTAGCGTGCTACGCCCGCAACTCGGCACGACGTGCCGCTATGGTGATTGAAAGTCGGACGCCATCGCGCCCGACTATAAGGCGACGCCCTGTCGGTATGAGATCGCCCTCCCCAATGCTACAGGGGCGTGCAAGCTCAAGAATCTAGCGAAAGTGGTTAACTTTGTCGGTAGTAAGAGGTAAGGTGAATATGAGACGCTTTCAGATGACGATCCGCAAACGGTTGTTATTGACCGTTTTGAGTGTGGTGTTGTTGACCTATTTCTTGTCGCTGGGCTATCTCATCTATCGCGACCTGAAACACAACCACCAGTCGAGTCTACAGACCGGACGCGTACAGATCGCCGAGTATGCCACCCAGCTGAGCAACGACCTCAACATCTCGCTCACCCTAGCGCGCGACCTGAGCCGCGTCATGGAGGGGGTCACCCCCAGCACGTGGGAACACCGCATTGCCGACTTCCAACGGATGTGTCAACTCATCACCCACACCGAGGGCTATGACTATAGCGAGATCGTCGCCACCTTTGACTATAAGCTTCAGAACCCCGCCTATCCGCACGCCGAGGGACAGTATGAGCTCATCTACCCTTTCAGCGATACCCTCCATGCGGCGCGCGCTACGCTCCGCGATACGTCGGGCTTTTCTACCAATATCAGCTATTTCGAACGCCGCAACCAGAACGAGGAAGAGATGCTCGAGCCCTACCTCTTGCGGCGCGACTCGACGGGGAAGGTCGGTTACGTGGTCGGGGTCTCTGTCCCTGTGCGCGATAGTCTACAACGCCCCGTGGGGGTGATCGCGATCAACCGCTCTGCCGACTATTACCGAAAAAAGTTTGCCGAGTATCACCCCTACAATGACATGAGTCTCTTCCTCTTTTCGCGCGATATGAAAGTCATTGCTGGACCGACCGCCGAACTCTTGGGGCAAGATGCCGAGCAGATCCTCTCTCAAGTGCCGCGTTTTAATGATAGGGTGCTTTTGATGCGCCAAGGGACGCTCTTGGCCGAGGACTATGTGAGCCCGCAGACGGGGCAAGTCTTCTATCTCTTTAGCGCCCCGATCCGGATCGGGGCGGTGCGACACCCGTGGACTCTTTACATGAATGTGAGTCGTGAGGGGTTGCTCGCTTACGCCGCCTCCACGACGCGGATCTCGATCCTTATCGCGATTGGGGGGGTGTTGCTCCTCTTCCTCGTCATCTTTTGGATTTCAACGCGGATTGGGGGTGCGCTTCGCCGCATTAGTAAGACGTTGACCGACCTCGCGCGAGGACACATCGATGCCGGCTTGCGCCTCGAGTTTCATACCCACGACGAGATCGAGACGATGGCGCAATCGGTCAACCTCCTCTTGGAAAGCATGGAAAAGAAAGCCAACTTTGCCCAAGCCATTGGGCGTGGGGAGCAGAATCAAGAGCTTGAGATTACCGAAGAAGATGTCCTCGGGGTGAGCCTCGTGGAAATGCAGAATAGCCTCCAGGCGGCGAAGATCCGCGAAATGATGCAGCGAGAGCAAGAGGAGCAACAGGCGTGGGCGACCAATGGGATGGCGCTCTTTTCCGAATACATGCGCGTTGAGACCAGTGATATTGTGGGCTTTACGTATGACATCTTACACCACCTCACCGAATATGTCCACGCCGACATCGGGGCGGTATACCTCGTCGAGAAGGACGCCGACAATCGCCGTTACCTCACCCTTGCCTCTTCGTATGCTTACCAAGTGCGCAAATATGCCGAGGCACAGTTTCAGATTGGCGAGGGAATGGTCGGGCGTTGTGCTATGGAGCAGAAACGGATTTATCTCACTGACGTCCCCAAGGGGTATGTCAAGATAAGTTCGGGGCTCGGTCACGAAGACCCCAACTCGTTGGCGCTTGTCCCCATCATGATGAACGACGTCTTGCAAGGAGTCTTAGAGTTGGCGCGTTTTGGAGACTTTGAGGAGTATGTCTTGCGCTTTATCGAGAACGTCATGGGGAGCTTTGCCGCCACGCTCGTTGCCTTGCGGAACAATATTCAGACGCAACGCCTCCTCCAAGAGGCGCGCGTCCGTTCGGAGGAGATTAGTTCGCAAGAGGAGGAAATGCGCCAAAATATGGAGGAATTGCAGACCGTGCAAGAGGAAGTGGCGCGCAAGTCTGCCGAGCTCGAAAGTTGGAATCGTGCCATGCAGAGCGCTTGTTGCATTGTAGAGTATGACACGCGCGGTTATCTGCAATATGCCAACAATGAGTACCTCTCGCTTCTGCGCCTTTCGCTCTCAGAGATACAGGGACGCCACCACGCCGAGGGGATGGTCATGAACGCCGAAATGTCAAAGCGCTACCAAATCTTCTGGCGTGAGCTCTTGAACGGACAAATCAAGCGCAACGTCCGTAACCAGTTTAAGCGCAATGGGCAACTTCTCACGTTTAACGAGACTTATGCCCCCATCCTTAACGAACATGGGGACGTGGCGAAGATTCTCAAGATAGCTTTCAATATCAGTGAGTTTATGACAGAGGAGGGGGGCGACAAGGCGTCCACATCCTCCTCACGGCTTAGCTTCTTTGTGAAAGAGTAATGCCAGCACAACGACCACTTGCTGAGCGTTTGCGTCCGCAGCGCTTGGAAGATTACGTGGGGCAAGAACACCTCGTGGGGGCAGACGGGGTTATCCGTCAAATGATTGCCTCGGGGCGTGTGACGCCGTTCATCTTGTGGGGACCGCCCGGGGTAGGAAAGACCACCTTGGCGCAGATAGTAGCCCATTCCCTAGGGCGCGAGTTCTTTGTACTGAGCGCCGTTACCGCGGGGGTCAAAGATGTGAGGGAGGTGCTGGAAAAAGCGGCATCCCCCGCGCTAGGACGTACGGGGACGCCCATCCTTTTCATTGACGAAATTCACCGTTTCAACAAAGCGCAGCAAGATTCGCTTCTGGGGGCTGTAGAACGCGGAGACATCGCCCTCATAGGTGCCACTACCGAGAACCCCTCCTTTGAGGTTATTTCGCCCCTCCTGTCGCGTTGTCAGGTCTATACGCTGCGCGCGCTCGACCCTGAGGCGCTCGCCAAGCTTACGCAACGCGCTCTGAGCGAAGATGAGTTGCTTTCGCAAGTTCACTTTGTCTTTGACGAGAGTGAGGCTTACTACACCTTTGCGGAGGGCGACGGGCGGCGCATGCTCAACATCCTCGAGCTCCTCTATAATGCCCGCGAGGGCGACACGGTGCGCGTAACCAATGCGTTGGTGCAAAAGCTTTTACAACAGCGTGCGCCCCGCTATGACAAGGACGGGGAGATGCACTATGATTGCATCTCGGCCTTTATCAAGTCGGTGCGGGGGAGTGACCCTCAAGCCGCAGTCTACTGGATGGCTCGGATGTTGGCTGCGGGCGAAGACCCAGTGTTTGTGGCGCGGCGGTTGGTCATCTTAGCGGCTGAGGATGTGGGGCTTGCCAATCCGAATGCCCTCTTGATGGCGAATGCGGCGATGGCCGCCGTACAGAATATCGGGATGCCCGAGGCACGGATTGTCCTTGCAGAAGCGGCGATCTTCCTTGCCACGAGTGAAAAGAGCAACTCCGCCTATCTCGCGATTAACGAGGCGCTTGCCTTCGTCGCGCAAGAGACGCCCCACGAAGTGCCGCTACACCTGCGCAATGCCCCCACGAACTTGATGAAGAAGATGGGTTATTCTGACGGATACCAGTATGCCCACGACTTTCCGGGGCATTTCGTCTGCCAAGAGTTCCTTCCTGCGGGGATGGAGGGTACGGTCTTTTACACGCCTCAAGAGAATGCCCGAGAACGCGATACGGCGCAACGTCTAGCGCGGTTCTGGGGCGATAAATATAAAGCCAAGAAAGCTAAATGACGCAAGAAGAGCTATTCCGTTCTATTCCTCGCCTCAAGCATTTTACTTCTAGGGCGTTGGTGCTCCTCGCGGGACCGTGTGTGGTCGAGGGGCGTGACATTACCCTCCGCACTGCCGAGACGCTCGTTAAAATCACTTCAGCGCTGGAGTTCCCGCTGGTCTTTAAGTCCTCATATCGCAAAGCCAATCGCTCGCGCTTAGACTCGTTTACGGGGCTCGGGGATGAGGCGGCGCTCCGTATCCTTGAGGAGGTAAAAAACACGTTTGACGTGCCGATCGTGACCGACGTTCATGACGCGTGTGAGGTAAGGGCGGCGGCCGAGGTGGCAGACATATTGCAGATTCCCGCCTTTCTGTGTCGGCAGACGGAGCTCTTGCAGGCAGCAGGGGCGACGGGGCAGGTGGTCAATATCAAGAAAGGGCAATTTCTTGCCCCAGACGCGATGCGCTTTGCGGTGGACAAGGTGAAAGCCGTGGGGAATGAGAAAGTGCTCTTGACCGAACGGGGGACGACCTTTCGCTATACGGATC
>CALHZE010000109.1 GCA_938040915.1 uncultured Bacteroidia bacterium
AATAAAGTGGGAGGCATCCACACCGTGGTCTCGACCAAGGCGCGGAGCATCGCACAGATGTACAAGAGTGCCTATATCGCCATCGGTCCGGATTTATGGCGAGCCTCGGGTACAAACACCGAGTTTGTCGAACAAGAGACCTCGCTGAGCACTTGGGCACAGGAAGCCGTGCAGGATGGAGTGCGGGTGCGAGTCGGGCGGTGGAATATCCCCTCGAGTCCGCTGGTGATGCTTGTCGACTTTACGACCCTTTTTGCTAGAAAGGACGAGATTTTGGCGCAGCTTTGGGAACAGTATCGTCTGGACTCCCTCTCGGGGCAGTGGGACTACATCGAGCCGCTCCTCTTCGGTTATGCGGCTGGGCAGGCGATCGAGAGCTTCGTTTGCCGTCGCCTTACGATGCGCCATAAAGTGGTCGCTCAGTTCCACGAATGGATGACGGGGGGCGGGCTTCTTTACCTCCGCAAGGCGCTCCCGCAGGTGGGGACGGTCTTTACCTCTCACGCTACGGTTTTAGGGCGTTGTATGGCGGGAAATGGAATGTCGCTCTATAGCCAGCTCGACAAGGTAGACCCCGATCAGATCGCGCACGACTTCAACGTAGTGCCCAAGCACTCGCTCGAACGATTGAGTGCCGAGCACGCAGATATCTTTACCACGGTGAGCGACCTCACGGCGCGGGAATGTAAAGCGCTGTTGCGTAAGGAGGTCAACTTCGTGACCCCAAACGGGTTCGAACCAACCTTTGTCCCCGAGGAGCATGCCTTGCAGGCACAGCACTTGACGGCGCGTCGGAAGTTTTTGGCAGTCGCCTCGGCGCTGTTAGGGACGACGCTGCCCGAGGACGTCTTCCTACTCGGGACGAGTGGGCGCTATGAGTTTCGTAGCAAGGGGCTCGATGTCTTTATCGACGCCCTCGGCGAGTTAAATCGTAAGGCTGACGCGAAGATGCGTCCCGTAGTGGCGTTCTTGCTTATCCCAGCGGGTAACAAGGGGGCGCGAGAAGATCTCCTGCGCTGTCTTGCTGACGAACGCCCTGCGGAGTCTTGTCATATTGAGGGCGAGCATTTTGTTACCCACGTTTTAGACCAGCCCGATGCCGACCCCATCTTAAGGCGGTTGCGCGAGCGAGGGCTATATAACCGCCCAGAGGATCGCGTGAAGGTGATCTTCGTACCCAGCTACCTACAAGGCAACGACGGAATTTTCAATCTGCCCTATTACCAACTCCTCCTCGGGCTTGACTTGACTGTCTTTGCCTCCTATTATGAGCCGTGGGGCTACACCCCTCTGGAGAGTCTCGCTTTTGGTATTCCTACGCTTACGACGACGCTCGCTGGCTTTGGGCTTTGGCTCGAAGACTCGCGTAAGAACTTGGGCGATGGCGCGTATGTCGTAAAGCGAGGCGAGGGGAACGACCCCGAGGTGAGTGACGCGATTGCAGAGAAGGTGGCGACCTATATGCAACTCTCGGCAGAGAAGGTAGCGCAAGCCCATGTTGTGGCAAAAGAGCTCTCGAGTTTGGCGGAGTGGTCAAACCTTGTGGCGCATTATCGCACGGCCTATAGCCGTGCCCTCGAGGCGACACGTCAGCGGAGTAAAGAGTTTGCTCCGCTCCAGCAGCGGCAAGAGACGCCGAAGGTCGATCTACGGGCGAGTGTGCCGCCGCCACGCTGGACGCGTATGGTGGTGCAGCGCAATATCCCAGAGAAGCTCGTGCATTTAGACGAGTTGGCGAGCAATCTCTGGTGGAGTTGGCAGCCCGACGCCGAGGAGCTCTTTGCCTCCATTGATCGCGCGGCATGGGTCACTTGTGAGGGCAACCCGATGATGCTCTTAGACAGCATCCCTTATGCGCGTCTTGAGCAATTGGGGCAAGACAAGGATTTTCTGTATCGTCTCGAGGGCGTCTATGAGCGCTTTCAGGAGTATATATGGGTGGTGGAGAAGAAGTCGCCCGAGAGCATCGGTTACTTCAGCATGGAGTATGGGCTACATTCGTCGCTCAAGCTCTATAGTGGTGGCTTGGGGGTGTTGGCGGGGGACTATCTCAAGGAAGCCTCTGACCAGAACCTCAACCTTATTGCCGTAGGGTTACTCTACCGTTACGGGTATTTTACCCAGCAACTCTCACTCGGAGGGCAGCAGCTCGCCTCTTACAATCACCAGAACTTTAGCCAAACCCCAGTCTTGCCCGTACGTGATGCCGAGGGCAACTGGATTACGATAGAGGTCGCCTTCCCAGGGCGTCGCATTCAAGTACGCTTGTGGCGTGTGATGGTGGGTCGCATCCCGCTATTCTTGCTAGATACCGACTTTGAGGGCAATAGCGAAGAGGATCGCACCATCACCCACTATCTCTATGGCGGAGACCAAGAAAACCGCTTCAAACAGGAGATGATCCTCGGGATTGGTGGGGTGCGAGCGTTGCAAGCTGCAGGGTGTGCGCCAGATCTTTACCATCTTAACGAGGGGCACGCGGCATTTGCGGCACTCGAGCGTTTGCGACTCCTGATTCACGAGCAGCATTATACCTTCGAGGAGGCGCGCGAGCTTGTCCGTGCCGAACTCCGCGTACGGGGCGACCCG
>CALHZE010000110.1 GCA_938040915.1 uncultured Bacteroidia bacterium
GCTGCGGGGGCGACCATTTGCCGAGCGCTAAAGCCCACGACACGACCCCAGGCGTTGCGTATGGGTATCAAGACGCGCCCCCGCATGGCGGTGGTGTCAATCTTCATCAGTAGGGCGGCTTTTACCTCCTCTGCAACCCCGCTGAGTTCGCTCCATTTCATCCCCACGGGTAGGCTCGTAAAGTCACCCACGACAAGCCCCCAGCGTGAGGTCACGCTCTCGGGGTCAGTGGGGCTACCGAACCGTGCTACCATCGCTGTATAGACCTCTGGGAGGCTCTTCTGAATCTCGCCCCACCGCCCCTGTTGTAGGCTCACAACCCGCTCGAGGGCGGCGTAATAGGCTTCCTCTTCCGTTAGCCTTTTTTGAGAATCAGGATCGTCTCTACGTTCACACTCTTTTACTGTAATGTTAAACGCCTCGGCGAGCGACCGGCAAGCCGCCCAAAATGACAGACCTTTCAGCTTCTGAACGAAATTTATCACATCGCCTCCCGCCTGACATCCGAAGCAGTAGAAGGTATTGGTGTCGTGATAGAGGTGTAGCGATGGGGTCTTGTTGTCGCCGTGCAAGGGGCATAAGATATTGCCGTTACCCTCTCTTACTTCCACTCGTGCGTAAACACTTACGACCTCTGCGATGGGGATGGCTTTTATCTCGGCTATCGTCTCTTCGCTAAACATGGTTTTAACACCCCTTTATAGTTAACATAATGTGGAGATCTGTGCCCTTGCTTGACCGAGTCAATTCGCGCCTTTTTAGCTTGAGAAAATCTCTACCTTTGCCTGTCATAATCTTGTCGAAAATGGAGTTGAAGGAAGTCTTAGCAATCACGGGCAAGCGAGGCCTATACAGGTTTGTAGCTCGTAGTCGTCATGGTTTTGTAGTCGAGCCGTTGGAAGGCGGCGCGCGGTTTGCCGTGTCGATGATGAGCAGGGTGAGTTCGCTCGCGGATATTGCGATGTATATGTATGACCGCGATATGCCGCTCGCCGACGTCTATACGGTCATGTTGCCACACGAGGAGGAGATAAAGAAGCTCGATCTAAATAACCCCGAAGAGGCAAGAGACCTCTACGCACAACTCTTCCCCAATTTCAACAAGGAAAAGGTGAGCAATAAACACATCGTCAAGGCCTTTCAGTGGTTTCTTATACTCCGCGAGAACGGCGTCGAACATTTTAAGCCTGAAGAAAAACCGAGCGAAACAGAACAGAAGTAACGGCTTATAGATAACCATTTAACACACTTAAGTATCACATACTCATGGAGCAGATGGTCGCTCACCAGGTATCAGCATGGCTGCTGATACCTTTTGTTTTGATGCTCTTGTCCATTGCTATTGGGCCGGTGGTGGCCGGTCATTGGTGGGAGAAGAACGTTAACAAACTCATTGTCGCCCTCGTACTGGGGATTCCCACTGCGGGCATTCTCCTAGCACAAGGCTTCGGGCACGAACTCGAACACCAGATGGTCTTCGACTACATCCCGTTTGTGACCCTCCTGTGCGGTCTCTTTACCGTCACCGGGGGGATTCGCCTTAGCGGCGACATCCGCGCTACGCCAGCCGTAAATACCCTCTTCCTTGCCGTCGGGGCAATTCTTGCCTCGCTCATGGGGACCACGGGGGCGGCTATGTTGTTAATCCGTCCTCTTTTGGAGACCAACAAGCAGCGGAAACGTACGGTCTATACCGTCCTTTTCTTTATCGCGATTGTGGCGAATGCCGGCGGTTTGTTGACACCTCTTGGCGACCCGCCCCTCTTCCTTCTCTACCTCCGCGGTGCGCCCTTTGCGTGGTTCTTACACCTAGCACCCGAAAGCATGATTATTGATGCGGTACTACTCATCACCTACTACTTCTTTGACCGCTATAACTATGCGCACGAACGCCCGCAAGATATTGCCCGCGATAACGTCCAAGTCGAGCCCCTTAAGATAGAGGGGGGCATCAACTTCCTCTGGCTCTTAGGGATTGTGGCTTCTGTGGCATTCCTCAACGAGCAGTACATCCCGCTCATGAAACAGAGTGACTATTGGAAGTTCCTCCGCGAAGGGGCGATTGTGCTTATGATGCTCCTCTCGTTGGCTACCACTCGGCGCACGCTTCGACAAGCCAATCGCTTTACTTGGGAGCCAATCCTCGAGGTCGCCTTCCTCTTCATCGGTATCTTCATTACCATGACGCCGGCGCTGCTTTACTTGCAAGCCAACGCTCCGAGCCTCGGTCTCCACTCCCCGTTGCAGTTCTTCTTTGCTACGGGGGCGTTATCAGGGTTCTTAGACAATGCGCCTACAGCCCTCGCTTTCCACTCGGTGGCGCAAGGGTTGCCCGCGGCAGATGTGCCGTATGTGGCAGGAATCCCCGAGGTCTTGCTCAAGGCGATCTCCATGGGTGCCGTGCTCTTTGGTTCGATGACCTACATCGGTAACGGACCGAACTTTATGGTAAAGGCGATTGCTGAGGCCGAAGGGATAAAGATGCCGAGCTTCTTTGCTTATATGTACAAGTTCTCGCTCATTATCTTGCTCCCCTTGTTTGCTATCATCGGCTTCCTGTTCTTGTAGAAAAGGACGTTGCTTTTCGTATGGGTACACCCCCAACGAGCCGTATCTGCGGCGCGTTGGGGGTGTCGCTGTTTAGGGGTGGATCTGGCGAAACTTTCTACCTTTGCCTCGGAAACGATTCGAATATATGCGAACTATGAAAAAGCAAGCTTTGTGCCTCCTCGCCTCCCTCTTGTTGCCCCTCTTTTCCTTCGCTGCCTCTAGGGTAGAAGTGACCTTTGATTTTCATAAGAAGCTTAAGAAAGCGACCAACCAGTACGCCGTATGGGTCGAAAACAGTAAAGGCGAGCTCGTCCGCACCCTCTTTGTGACGGCCTTTACTCCCACCAAGGGATGGGAAAAGAAACCCACCTCACTCGTCTCGTGGCGCAAGTTCTTTACCACACAGCCCGTGGATGGTATTAGTGGCGCAACCCCTACGGAGTCTGGAAAACAGACCCTCTCGTGGGATCTGAAAGACGACGCAGGTCACTCCCTCCCTGCGGGGCAATACACAGTGCGTCTTGAGGGGAATGCGGCGCGGGAAACATATGTGCAGTGCTCTTGCCCCGTCACCCTTTCAGGGAGTAGCGTGACGACCGGTACACCCCAAACGCAAGTTACAGGACAAGCGCCCCTCGAGCAAGAAATGATCGCGAACTTCGCCGTCACGGTCAAGTAAAGGCTTGGGTCGCAAGATGAAGGTCTTGACCGTAGTTGGGGCACGCCCACAGTTTGTAAAGGCGGCGGTCGTGAGTCGCGCACTCCGCAAACTTGCCGAGGAGCGCATCGTCCACACGGGGCAACACTATGACCCCAACATGTCAGACGTCTTCTTTGAGGAGATGTCTATCCCCCGTCCCGATTGGAATTTGGGGATCGGGGGGCTAGCCCACTCGCTGGCTACGGCAAAGATGTTGGAGGGGATCGCCGCCATCCTTGCCGACTACGAGCCTGACTTCCTCCTTGTTTACGGTGACACTACCTCTACCCTTGCCGGTGCACTGGCGGGGGCGCAACATCACATTCCCGTGGTGCACGTCGAGGCAGGGATGCGCTCCGGCGACTTGCAGATGCCCGAGGAGGTCAATCGCGTCTTGACTGACCGTCTCGCCTCCTTCCTCTTTTGCCCTACCCAGCATGCCCTACAGAATCTGAAAGACGAAGGCTTTGACTCGCGCCCCAATCACCACCTCGCCGTGGTGGGCGACGTGATGTTTGACGCAACACTCTTTTACCTTCCTGCCGCCCGCCCGCCCGCACAGACACTCCCCAGCGAGTTTAATTTGTGTACCTTTCACCGTGCGGCGCTCCTTGCCGACCCCAGCGCATTGCGCGAGACGGTCGCCGCCCTACTCACCATTGCCCAACATACCCCTGTCGTGCTCCCCTTACATCCGCATACGGCAAAGGTCTTGAAAGAACAAGGAGTGAATATTGAAGGGGCGGGCATCATCCCCCTCCCTCCCACTTCCTATTTCGAAACGCTCTGGCTTTTACAACGTGCCCATGTGGTGCTGACCGATAGCGGCGGATTGCAACGAGAAGCCTATTTCCTTGGGAAGCCCTGTGTCACACTCCGCAACGAAACCGAGTGGAGCGAGCTCCTCACCACGGGGCGTAATCTTTTGGCGGGAAACACGACAAAGGGCATCCTTGCGGCGTATGAGAAAATGGAGGTGGCGGCGCTAGACCCTATCGTCCCCGCCGAGGCGCTTTTCGGCGATGGGAATGCCGCCGAGCGTATTGTTATCGAACTCATTACTAAGGGGTAACTCTCTTCGCCCCCCCCACGTTCATCTGTCATGGAAAACTTCGCCCTCATCGGTCTTGCCGGTTACATCGCACCACGACACCTACGCGCCATCAAGGAGACGGGCAACACCCTGCTCGCAGCGTATGACCCCTTTGATTCGGTGGGGATTATAGACTCCTATTTCCCACAAGCGCGTTTCTTTACCGAGCAGGAGCTCTTTGACCGTTTCAATCAGTCACTGCGAGCTACCGCCTCGCCAATTACCTACCTTACGGTCTGCTCGCCTAACTATCTCCACACCCCCCATGCGCTATATGGGCTGCGTCTCGGCGCTAACGTGATTTGTGAAAAACCCCTCGCCTTGAACCCCGAGGATATCGACGAACTCCAAGACCTCGAGCGACTCTCAGGACGCGCCGTCTATAGCATCTTGCAGCTCCGCCTACACCCTGCGATCCGAGCCTTGAAAGAGAAGGTCGCCACCGCACCCTCTGACAAAGTCTATGACGTTGACTTGACCTATATCACCTCGCGCGGTCTGTGGTACTACACGTCGTGGAAAGGTGACGAACGAAAGAGCGGGGGGATCGCGACCAACATCGGGGTACACTTCTACGACATGCTCGCTTGGGTCTTTGGACCACTCCAGCAGAGCGTCGTTCACATTGCCTCACACGACCGTTGTGCAGGCTTCCTGCAGTTCAAACAAGCGCGTGTGCGCTATTTCCTCTCTATCAACGGCGAACTACTCCCTCCCAACGCGGTGCAAGGCGAGAAGCGCACCTTCCGCACCCTTGCCATTGACGGCGACGAATTTGAGTTTAGCGAGGGCTTTACCGAACTGCACAATGAGAGCTATCGCCACATCCTCGCCGGTGAGGGCTTTACACTTGACGACGTACGTCCGTGTATCGAACTCGTACACGACATCCGTCATGCGCGTCCGGTCGGGCTCGTGGGCGATTATCACCCCCTCGCTGCCGCGCCCCTCGCACCACACCCGTATGGGTGGAGGAGCTAATGCCGCGCGCCTTTCTCTTGCTCCTCATCTGTTGCCTCGTCGGGGGAGCACCCCTTCGTGCCCAAGTGCGTGACTCGGTCGAAAGCCTCGCTTCGCCCCTCTCTATGACGAGCCGAGAAGGCGCGAGGCAAGACTCGGTGCAGCGACTGCCCCTTACCCTATTCTCTCAAATGCCCGCGGGCGCGAGGCGAGATTATATACACCGGTGGCGTCTCCACACAGAGGCGTGGCGCTATACGCCTGAGCCAATCGACAGCTCTTTCCACACGTCACACCTTTTTGACGATCGCTTAAAGACCGACCACCCAAGGGCGCACCTCGGCATCCGCTATGCGCCGCTTCTTTACGATGAGTTTTTTGCGCGCCCGTCGTTAGAGGCGTCGCTCCCTCCCTCGCTTCACGCCATCTGGCTACACCTTCAGCCCCGCCACGCGACCTTCCAAGCTCAAGGTCCTTTCTCTCATTTCAACGCTTCTAACCACTTTAGCTCGTCTGAGGGCGAGCTCTATGCACGCTGGTTTTATACGCAGAACCTTGCCCCTGGGCTCAACTTTGCCTTTAATGTGCAACACGCCGAAGATAAGAGCCCTATGGTCAACCTCTCTTCGCGTTACAACTTGGGCGAACTCTATGCCTCGTGGGTGGCAGGACGGTGGTATCTCTCTGGGTCTGCCATTGTGCGACGCATGGAGCACGCCCTTAACGGTGGGATTGAGACTCCTTATTGGCAGCGAGATACCGTCATGCCACAAGGGCAAATGCCGGTCACGCATGTACAAAACAATACGCTGGCGGCAGCCGATCTCTTCACCCTAGAGGAGGGCTTTAATCTTATCCAGCAAACCTTTGAACGACACGACACTGTCGACCACATCCGTTATCAGTATAACGAGCCTGTGTTGACGGCTTTTCTTATGCAGCAATATCGGCGTCTTTCGCGTGCATACGTAGAGCCCAATCCCCCCGCCAGCCGACACTATCTCATTGCCGACAACTATACTCACGACTCTGTGGCGGTCACGGGGCTTGATCTCCGCTTCGCGTTGGCTTATCGCCACCAGCCGCACAGTCGCTTGTTTTTTCCCTCTTTGCGCGCTTGGGTGGGGCTAGAACGCAACCAGTATCTGCAGCCGCAAGCCCTCCTTTATCTGCGAGGGTATGCCACCGCTGCTGAGGCGTCGGGCTATTTGGGCGCAAGCACCGACTATGATTTGCGCTACCTCTACCTTCAAGCCGCTGCGAGACTCTATGCCGTCGGAGAGCGCGCGGGCGACTTCGCGCTCCACGCTTCCCTGCGCCTTTTACCCTTGCCTAAACAAGACGACTTAAACTTGCGGCTTCTCTTTGCCACCGAGCGCCGCCGCCTCGCTTATCTTGCCCAACACCACTATTCCAATACCGCAGCGTGGGATCTTGACCTCCCTCCTACCACTTACCTACACACCGCGGCAGAACTCTCGCTCCCGTGGGGAAACGTGAGTCTGGGGGCAGCCAATCGACTCTATCGCCACTACTTCTATTTTGACGAGAAGACCCTCCCTGCACAGACAGACCTGCTCAATGTCTTGTCGCTTTACTACCAGCAACACTTGCTGTGGAAAGGGCTTGACCTTTCCGGACGCCTTGTCTTTCAAACCACTTCTGACGCCCACATATTGGCTTTGCCGCTCCTAACAGCCCATGCCTCGTTGGGGTACGAACTCGAGCCTGTCAGCGGAGTATTGCGTATGCGTCTAGCGCTCGACGCGACTTACCGTACCGCCTATTATGCCGATGCTTACAACGTCCCGTTGGGTGTGTTTTATCGCCAAGAGGCGTATCAGTTAGGGGATTATCCGCTCCTAGACCTTGTCTTGAACGTGAAGTGGAAGACGGCTAACATCTTCGTGATGGTGGGGCATTTGAACGAGGAGTGGTTTGGGCGTAATGCCTTTTCTGGAGTCCTCTACCCCGAACGCGAGCGTAACTTCCGCTTCGGCTTTCAGTGGTATTTCTATACGCCGCGCGACGAAGAAAAGGCGTTTTAAGGGAAGAGTGTCCAAAACGCCGATTGGCCCCCGAATCGCTTTGATTCGCTCGCCGAAGCACCCGCCGTCTGTGTTTTCCCTTTACGTTTTCCTTAATCTCCCTGTCTTCGCCCCGTGCTGCGTGTTTGCACAAGGGTAGGTGCTAGGTAGACGTCGGATAGACGTCGGATAGACGTCGGGGCGAACGTACAAACTAGGTAGAATAACCTACCCACTTTTAGACGACTTACCTTATTTCTATTCTTCGTTCTTTTGTTTTCCCTCTTAAAAAGAGGATTTGGAATTCCTAAAGGTCGCATAACCGAATGGCGGGGGCTGTAGGTCGCGTTGCGACCACTCGTCCTCCACGTAAGACCCACCCAAGGGTGCTGTAACTTTTCCACCCCTCCGTCGTCTTACTGTCAAATTTCGCAAGAGACTGCGCTAATACATGCCAAGCAATGAATAAATACCTGTTACTGCCCCTCCTTCTCCCCCTCGTCCTCTACTCCGCTTGTACCACATCCGCGACTAAGTGGGAAAAACTCCCTGCGCAAGAGGAACGAGTCTACCCCCTCAGCGGGTTTAACCGCGTCGTGCTCTCAGTTCCCGCCGAACTGAAAATCCGCCAAGCAGGCGACTTTTCCCTCAAGGGAGTCTCAAAGTATAAGGGCGCGCTAGACCACATTAGCCTCACGGTCAAAGAGGAGACCCTCTATATCGCGTGGAAAGAAGACGATTCCCTGCTACAATCTCGTAACTACCCCAAAGTAGAGTATTTTCTCACCCTCCCCGAGCTTGTGCAAGCCGACCTGCGGGGCTCGGGCGATATAGACCTCCTCGGCTCGTTTACCGGCGAGGCGATGAACTTTAACCTCCAAGGCTCGGGCGA
>CALHZE010000111.1 GCA_938040915.1 uncultured Bacteroidia bacterium
AGGGATCGTATATCCCACACGCGCCGGCTTACCACGTTGTTTCCCCGGCGTCCACTTGGGGCTAGACTTTACCACACGCACCGCCTCTTTATCAAGAATCGGGTCAACACTCCGCACCACCTTCACGCGCCCCACCGATCCGTCAGGCTCTACGACGAAGGCGACTTGCACCTTCCCCTGAATCCCCACTTCGGCAGCTGCCTCGGGGTAACGCGTGTTTTCCTTGACATATTGACGAAAGGCTTCCAATCCGCCACCACGGAACGAAGGCATTTCTTCCACGAAGAAGAAGACCTCTTCCTCTTCTACCTCAGCCTCTTCCACGGGCTCTTGGTATTCGTAGACGTCGACCGACGTGCCTTCGTTCAACTCAGTGTTAAAGGGGTCGAAGTCTGCCTCTAGGTTGACTTGGCGATCCACGAGGTTAATCTTTGAGATAATCTTTGGGGCTTCTGGGGGAGCCATCTCAGGCTTCTGCTCCTGTTGCTGCGTCATCGGGATTTCCTCCTGCTCCACAATGACCGCGGTCTGATTGGTGATCTCTTGGTTGTATTCGTACCGGCTGCGCCAGTTGAAAAGCAAGAGGCAGACGAGAAGCGCCAAGTTCAACCCGCCAAGAAAGAAGATGCCTTTGTAGTACTGTAAATCTGCGCTTGGGGCTTTCTTTATTTCCATTGCTACGACCACTAACGGTTTATACCCAATATCCGACGGACGCCCTACACCCCCGTCCTTTCAACTCCAAAAATAGGAACTTTTCTCAATACAGCAAAACTGGGGGAGGAAAATATACTAATCGACGTGCTTCGTACGCTTTTTATGTACCGAAGAGATAACGTAAAACTATCAGAAGAGAATATGAGTGATTTACTACGTCTAGAGCCCACCGAGCTGTGGCGGCACTTTGTTGAGATTTGCAAGATACCGCGCCCGTCGAAGCACGAAGAACAAATCAGCCAATACCTCGCCGATCTTGGGCAGCAACTTGGCATCGAGACCCACCGCGACGCCGTGGGCAACGTGCTTATGCGCAAGGGCGCTACACCTGGGATGGAAGACCGGCGATCGATTGTCCTTCAGAGCCATATGGACATGGTCTGTGAAAAGAACGCCTCCTCCCCGCACGACTTTATGCACGATGCCATCGAGGCCTATATCGATGGCGATTGGGTACGGGCGCGGGGCACCACCCTCGGCGCAGACGATGGCATCGGGTGTGCCGCTCAACTGGCCGTCCTCACCGACCCCTCCGTGGCACACGGACCGATCGAGTGTCTCTTTACCGTCGACGAAGAGACGGGGCTCACGGGTGCCTTTGCGCTAGAAGGGGGCTTTTTCAAAAGCGACATCTTGTTGAATCTAGACTCTGAGGACGAGGGCGAGCTCTTCATCGGCTGCGCGGGCGGCGTCGACACCGTTGGGCACTTCCCCTACCGCACCGAGACTGCGCCCGACGACTACCAGTTTTACCGCCTCACCATCTCGGGGCTCACGGGCGGTCACTCGGGCGACGACATCAACAAGGGGTATGCCAACTCTATCAAACTGCTCACGCGGCTACTCTTACACCTTGAGCGCGAAATCCCCGTGTCGCTCGCCCACTTGGTGGGGGGCAACCTGCGCAACGCCATCCCGCGCGAGGCGGAAGCCCTAATCGGCATCCCCGAAGACTCGAAAATCAAGATGGAGCTCTTCGTACAGCGCTTTGGCGAGAGCCTCCTCAAAGAGTATCAAAGCACGGAACCCAACCTCCAGATCTCCGCCGAGGAAAGCAATAGCGCCCCCGTAATGAACAATTACGACAAGCTCCGCCTCCTCAACCTACTTTATGCGATGCCCCACGGTGTCATAGAGATGAGCCGCGAGATCGCAGGGCTAGTCGAGACCTCCACCAACCTCGCCTCAATAAAACCGCTCGAAGAGGGGATGTTGGAAATAGCGACCAGTCAACGGAGCTCGGTCGAATCTGGGAAAGAGTATGTTGCCACGATGGTCGAAAGCGTCTTCCTATTAGGGGGTTGCACCTTCCGCCACTCTGACGGCTACCCCGGTTGGGCACCCAACCCCGCATCGCCGATCTTAGGGGTCGCCTCCTCAGTCTATGAGGAGCTTTTTGGCAAGAAACCCATAGTACGCGCCATCCACGCAGGGCTCGAGTGTGGTCTCTTCCTAGAGAAGTACCCGACGCTCGACATGATCTCATTCGGACCGACACTCCGCGGTGTCCATTCGCCCGACGAGCGCCTCGACATTCCCTCTACCAAGAAGTTCTGGGATCTGCTGTTGGGGATTCTCAAGGCAGCCCCGAGAGTATAAGGCGCGGCGGAAGTGTGTGTCAACACGTTAGTAACCATTACTTGTTGACACACACTTCCGACCCAAAAGAAGAAGGGCGTAGCCGCGTGGCTACGCCCTTTTATTTCCTCACTCGTTCGAGGGGTCTAGATTAGTATTTCAGACCGTCAAGCACCTTGTCGTCTACCAAATTGGGGAGGGTTACGTGCAACTCTGGCGAACGCCCCATTTCGCGCTCAATCGCAAAGCGCGCACTGGGGTTACGCGCCCAGCTACGACGCGAGATGCCGTTATTCACATCCCAGA
>CALHZE010000112.1 GCA_938040915.1 uncultured Bacteroidia bacterium
CCCGATGATCCCGATGCCGGTGCCCTTCTTCTTGGGTAAAAAGAACAAGCGGAACGCACTGCTCAATGCGCTATTCTTTGGGGTGAGCATTATCGCTATTTACACGCTCCTCGGGTTGCTTGTCTCGCTAACGAGCATGGGGGCAGACTTTATCACAGACCTCACAACGCACTGGGTTACCAACACGATCTTCTTCCTCCTTTTCGCAGTCTTTGGTGCGGCGTTCTTTGGTCTTTTCGAGCTTCGGCTGCCGAGTAGCCTTTCTAGCCGTACAGATTCGCAGGTAGACAAGGGGGGCTTCCTCGGGACGTTCTTCTTTGCGCTGACCACGGTGATCGTGAGTCTCTCTTGCGTGGGTCCTATCGTGGGGACGCTGCTGGTCGAAGCCGCTTCGGGAGCAGCCGTAAAGCCGGTATTGGGGATGTTTGCCTTCTCCTTAGGTTTCTCGTTGCCGTTTACGCTCTTTGCAATTTTCCCTTCGTGGTTAAACAAGCTCCCAAAATCGGGCGGATGGATGAACTCGGTGAAGATCGTCCTCGGTTTCGTCGTGCTGGCGTTCAGTTTGAAGTTCTTGCAAGGGATTGATGTGGCGCTTGGCTTGGGCTTGCTTACGCGACCGATTTTCCTCTCTATCTGGATCGTACTTGCTTTCCTCTTGGGGCTTTACCTCTTGGGTTATCTTCGTTTCAAGATGGATTCGCCGTTGCCACATCTTGGCTTCTTCCGGATGCTTTTGGCGGTCGTGGTCTTCTCTTTTGGGGTTTATCTTGTGCCTGGGCTCTTCGGAGCGCCGCTCTATTCGCTCTCGGGTTTTATGCCGGCACAATCGTCAGAAGATTTCAACTTGTCTCGCCCTGCAGTGGTGAGTGGGGGCTCAGGTGCGAGTGTGTCAGCGCCTGCGCTGTGTGAAGCGCCTAAATATGCAGACATCATCGAGATGCCGGCAGGGCTTACGGGCTATCGCGACTATAAGCAAGCGCTCGCTTGCGCTAAGGAGAAGGGGATGCCTGTTTTCGTAGAGTTTACGGGGCATAGCTGTGCCAACTGTAAGGAAATGGCGGCGCGTGTGTTGAGTCGTCCAGAGATCAACTCGTTTATCCAACAGAACTTCATCCCTGTGGCGCTCTATGTGGACGATAAGTTTGAGCTCCCAGAGAGCGAGTGGTATGTATCAACCAATGACGGTAAGGAGAAGAAAACGATAGGTAAGCAAAACCTTGACCTCCAATTGACTCGATTTGGGGTCAATGGACAGCCTTATTTCTTTGTCGTTTCGCCGGCAGGAGAGATCCTCTCAGGACCTATCGCGCGAGAGTTGGATGTCGCAAAGTTTAAGGCATTCCTCGAAGAGGGTTTGGCTAAGATGAAGAAATAGCAAGAAATCTTGTCTCCAATCTCAAGAAGCGTGGGATGTTACCTCCTTACAG
>CALHZE010000113.1 GCA_938040915.1 uncultured Bacteroidia bacterium
GCGTAAAACCAGGGTCACGAAAGTGGACGTGGGTGTCGATAACCCCAGGAAGTAGAAAGTTGCCCTTGCCATCGAGAATCTCATAGCGGCGCGAAGGATCAAGCGAGAGCGAGCCCGTGGTGACCTCGGCGATGTAACCGCCCTCATCGATAAGGAGTTCGCCCTCACTCACACGCCCTTCGTTGACCATTTGGACGTTGTGGATGACAAGGGGCAGGCGGTGTGTACACTTACTCATGGCTAGTGTCCTCCTGTTTTAGGTGTTTTAGCGAAACACCAAATCGCATACGGATAACCCCCCACAACGCCTCTGAGAAGATGCCGCCAGACATCTTAGAGGCGCCGCGCTTGCGATCGGTGAATATAATCGGTACTTCGACAATTTTGAAACCAAAGCGGAAAGCAAGGTATTTCATCTCAATCTGAAAGCCGTAGCCGCGCATCCGAATAGGGTGACGGAGGATCTGTCGCAGGGCGGTACTTCGATAACAGACAAAGCCAGCTGTGGCGTCTCTGACAGGCATACCCGAGACAAGGCGCACGTATTTAGAGGCGCAGTAGCTCATGAGGATTCGCCCCATGGGCCAATTCACGACATTGACACCGCTCACATAGCGCGAGCCGATAGCGAGATCCGCCTCGCCGGTCTCACAAGCCTCAAGAAGGCGGGGGATGTCGGCAGGGTTGTGGGAAAAGTCGGCGTCAATTTCACAGAGGTAGTCATAGCCCCTGTCAAGCCCCCACGCGAAGCCAGCAAGGTAGGCAGAGCGGAGACCCTGTTTTCCGGCACGGTGGAGAAGGTGTACGCGCGGCGTCGTCTGCTGGGCAATAAACTCCTCGACACGTTGCCACGTGCCATCGGGAGAGTTGTCGTCGACCACGAGGACGTCAACGGCAGGGAGTAGCCCGAGGAGGGTCTCGAGCATGGGGGAAATATTCTCAATCTCGTTGTAGGTAGGTAAGACGACTAGGCAACGTAGCATTATGTGTGGGGGGTTATTCTCCTAACCAAAAATCGTGTGGCGTTTGAACGCACGCTGCCTCGCGGGCTTGCCACGCCCGCGGAAGGGAGAAGGCAAGGTAGGTAATCGGTTTGCCTCGCTCGCGGAAATAGCGTTCGTAGTAAGTGGGGATTCGCAGGACGGGGAGCTCGTCAAGGTGGTCGTCAATAGCGGGGTAGGCGTGGCAGATCTCACCGCCGAGTTCGCGCACAGTCTCAAGGGTATAGGCGTAAAGCTCAGCACTATCGGTTTTGAGGTGTATGAGTCCGTCAGGGGCTAAAATGCGGGCATATTGTTGGAGGAATCGCGGGCTGGTGAGTCGTTTCTTAGCACGTCGTTCCTTGAGTTGTGGGTCGGGGAAGGTAAGCCAGAGGTGAGCGACCTCGCTGGGGGCAAAGAAGGAGAGGAGGGTCTCGATGCGCCCGCGCACAAAAGCTACGTTGTCAAGGGCAGCATTTTGCGAGGCTTTAGCACCGACCCAAAGGCGGGCTCCCTTGATGTCCATACCAATAAAGTTCTCTTGGGGGGAGGCGGTAGCTAAGGCGACGGTATATTCGCCACGCCCGCAACCAAGCTCGAGGGTAATAGGGTTGTGGTTACGGAATTGGCGTTCGTGCCAATGTCCTCTGAGGTGGAAGGGCGTTTGCCAGACCTCGTCAAAAGGGGGTTGGTGTAGGAAGGCAAACGATTCGTTTTCGCGGAATCGCGCCAATTTATTTTTAGTCATGGGAGGACGGTGTATGTCGGAAGATTTGCAAGCCAAAGTCGTCGACGCCGCTCAACAGCTGGTAGCGCATACCGTGTCGTATGCGGAAGCGGTAGCGACCGAGGGAGGTAAAGGCGAAGGCTTTGTGGTAGGGTAAGAGGAGTTGGTGCGAAGCCCCCCACCCCTTGCCATACCATTTGCCCTGTGGCGAGGCGAGGTTATAGTTGAGCGTATCGGCTGTGAGGAGGTGTTGTGGCGTCTCTACCTCGAGGTAGAGGTAGAGGTTGGCGTGGGGGTAATTTTCGTTGTGTCGTATGTAGAAATAGAGGTCGTGTTGCGCGGTGGTGTCGTGGTTGTCGTAGTCGAAGGTGAGGGTCGAGTCTTTATGCCACCCCTCGGGGGGGAGGGTCGTGTCGGCGGCGTATTGGATGTCGGTGTCACACCCACTCAGGGCGAGGAGCGCCGTGCAGAGGGACAAGAGTATGGGGAGATACTTGCTCTTCATCGCGTGTTCAAGATCCTTTTGAGCTAGACACTTGGAGTGTCATAGAATGTCCGTACAAAGAAACGAAAATTCGGTGTATTTCCGTGTCTATGTAACGCCCGACGCCGCGTAGAATCCCCCCTTAGCGCCACCCACCCAGATAACCAATTAGGGGGTGCTGCGCGTGGCAACACCCCCTAACAAAACACAATACAGATACTCAATAAAGACGTACGCCCCCCCGTAGTATCAGACTAAGCCCCCGTCTCGCCCCCCTCGCCACTAGGCTTTTTTGGGGTTGGGCGTGGACGAAAATGAGGACGGAAAGGCTTCTTCTTCTCCTGACGCTCAACGACTTGCCCATTCCCGCCTTCTGCGGGCGCAGCGGCAGCGGGCGGCTGACCCTGACGTTCCCCTTGCGGACGCTTCCCTCCTTGCGGCGGATGGGGTTGCGGTCTACGCTCCTGTCCCTTACGCTCGTTCTTTTCTTGCGGCGTCTTTTCCTGTGGTGTCTTTTCCTGTGGTGTCGCAGCTTTTTCTTGCCCTTGCTGGCGTTGCTGCGGCTTGGGGTGATTGGGTTGCGGCTTACGCGGCTCATTGCGCCGCTCCTCGTGCCCATTGGGTTGCGTAGTCGCCTCCTCAGTGGGCGTTACGACTTCGGAGGGCGTTGCCCCATCAGCGGCTCGTGCTGGCGGTGGAGCAGGTAAAATCTTCGCAGCGGGCTTCTTGTGCTTGTTGGGGCGCTTTTTCGCCTTATCAAAGCGCGTTAAGCTCCCTTCCTCTATTACATTGCCGTAACCGAGTTGTGCGCCCTCTTCTGGCTCTTCTTCGGGCATCCGGAAGTCTGCCAATGAGGCAGCTTTGCGACCTGAGTGGTTGAGGGCTAAGACTTGCTCTACCTGCCCGCAAGTGAGCATCACGAGTCGTTCCGAACTTTTTGGGGCTGTAGAGAAGTACATGCACTCGCGAAAGAGGTCGCTTTTGACGTAGTAAAGAATCCCGTCTTCGAACTGCAAAGGAGCTTTCACGCGCGGCATCCGACGTTTGGCGTCTTCGTATGCGGCAACTTCGAAGTTCAAACAACACTTCAGTTTACCACATTGACCCGCCTGTTTCTGCGGGTTGGGCGTCAAGTCTTGTAACTTAATAATGCTTGTTGTAACGGAAGCAAACTTACGCAACCAGCTCCCACAACACAAGCGGCGTCCGCAACTGCCAATGCCACCCAAACGAGCCGCCTCTTGACGAGGACCGATTTGCCGCATCTCAATGCGCACCTTAAATTCGCCAGCGAGGGTACGGACGAGATCGCGGAAGTCGACCCGCTGTTCTGCGCTATAATAGAACATCGCCTTCGTGCCGTCGCCCTGGAACTCGACGTCGGAGATCTTCATCTGTAGGTGCATCTGTTGGGCGATGAGGCGAGCTTGAAGCATGGTCTCTTCTTCTCGCTCAATGCTTTCTTCCCAGCGCAAAATATCTTGCTGGGTTGCCTTACGGTGGATCTCAAAAAGGGTGTCCGAGCTATGCTCCTCGGCGTTGTTTTCACACTCTTGTTTGAGGTAGGCGCGTCGCGCAAGCCATCCCGTCAGGCTCACCACCCCGATGTCATGCCCACCGAGGGCGGCGACCGCCACGACATC
>CALHZE010000114.1 GCA_938040915.1 uncultured Bacteroidia bacterium
GGTTGCAGCGCCTTTAACCAGCCCTTGGAAGCGTGGAATGTGGAGAATGTGGAAGACATGGGTTTTATGTTCGAGATGTGCAGTGTCTTTAACCAGCCACTGGGGGAATGGAATGTGGGGAATGTGGAAGACATGAGTGGTATGTTCTCTGGTTGCAGCGCCTTTAACCAACCCTTGGAGAAATGGGACGTAGATTACGTGACCGACATGAGCAGTATGTTCTCTGGCTGCCGCTCCTTTAACCAGCCTTTGGAAGGGTGGAACGTGGGGCGAGTAACCGACATGAGCAGTATGTTCGCTGGCTGCCGCTCCTTTAACCAGCCTTTGGAGAAGTGGAACGTGGTGAATGTATGCAATATGCGTGGGATGTTTAAGAATAGTACCTCCTTTAACCAGCCCTTGGAAAAATGGAATCTCGGGAGGAAGATCGACATGGGCTATATGTTTTTTGACTGCCGCTCCTTTAACCAGCCTTTGGAAAAATGGGACGTCAGCTACGTGACCGACATGAGTGGTATGTTTATGGGGTGTGATGCCTTTAATCAGCCTCTAGGAGGGTGGAATGTCGGGAAGGTGACCGACATGAGCTGGATGTTCTCGGGTTGCAGCTCCTTTAACCAGCCCTTGGAAAAGTGGAACGTGGGGCAGGTGACAGACATGCGCGAGATGTTCAAGAACTGCCGCTCCTTTAACCAGCCCTTGGAAAAATGGGACGTCGGGCAAGTAACCGACATGAGCAGGATGTTCTTGGGCTGCAGCGCCTTTAACCAGTCGCCTGCGGCATGGGATATCAGTAATCTTCGCAAAGATGCAGCGAAGGATCTATTCACGAATTGTCCTGCAGGAGAGCTCCCTTTCGCCCAAGAGTGGAGGGAAAAGGGCTATGAACTCTAGGGGAGAATAGGAGGCACGCGCTTTTACAGAAGATGCGCTTCAGGTGGCGCGGGGTGTCGCTCATTATGATTTTTTACTACCTTAGCAGGTAGAAAAGCACAAGGAGTTCGTTAGGTAAGGCTAAAGCACCTTGTGCTTCTTTTTTACCCTTACGGGGAGTATGTGCTCAAGCAGCTATGTACTCGAAGTAACCACAAACCTTTGAACAAATGAAAGGTGTTGCGACGGAAGGAGGACGCCCCTTTATCACGAAGTGGCAAGGGAAGAGGGCTACTTTTTCTACGAAAACGAACTCCTCGCCCTGTTTGAGGATTGAGTCATCTCTATAGTCCATTATGTGGCGCTGGTTACTCTCGCCTTTGGCTTTACTGTTCGGCGGCATCCTGCGGGTGCGTCATTGGGCTTATGACCATGGGCTTTTTAAGAGCTACGAAGCCGACGTGCCGACGCTCTGTATCGGCAACCTGACCGTAGGCGGTACGGGCAAGTCCCCTCTCGTGGCAGATCTCATGGAGCGTCTCGGGACGCCGAGCGGCGCCGTGGTATTGAGTCGAGGTTATGGTCGCACGACCCGAGGGTTTCGGGTTGTGCGACCTTCTTCTTTAGCCCATGAGGTGGGCGACGAGCCTCTTCAGTTAAAGCGTCGCACGTTGGGGGCGCGGGTCGCTGTGTGTGAAGACCGAGTCGAGGGTTGTCGGCGCATCGTGGAGGAGTTTCGCGACTGTCCGTGCATCGTTTTAGATGATGCTTTCCAGCACAGGCGCTTGCGAGCCTCATACAATATCCTTCTTTCGCGTTTTGACCGCCCATATTCGCGAGATTGGCTATTGCCGATAGGTTTATTACGAGACGTAAAATCTGCAGCACAAAGAGCCCATGCTATCGCATTAACGAATATCCCCGCGGAGGTTACCGAAGCTGAGGCGCGTGCCCTCGCTGAAACCTTGCGTACGAACCCTCGGCAGCGTCTGCTCTTTTCGAGCATCGCATACGACGTGCCGCGGAGGCTAGAGGGGGGTGTCCCGCTGGGCTCTGTCTGTTATGTCCCGACAGGGGGGGCGTCGTTTGTCTTTGCCGGCATTGCTCACCCACAACCCTTTTTCGACCACCTTCGGAAGGTGTGGGGCGTGACACAGATGCGCGCCTACCCCGACCATCACCACTTTTCCCCTAAAGAGCTCGCCGAGCTTGATGCTTTGGCGCAACAGGGGGTTACGCTCTTCACTACAGAAAAAGACGCTACTCGCCTTAGCGACGCCCTCACCTCATACTCCTCGCTCGCCGAACATTTGTTTTACGTACCCATCCGCCTCGTGTGGCGGTGGGGGAGTGAACTAGAATTGGAAAGGATTTGGAATGAGGTCTCTCAAAGCACACGATCAGGAGATGGTGCGGCACGCCGCGGCATACCTCCGACGCTGTAAGTACACTACCCCACGCATAGCTCTTGTCTTGGGCTCGGGCTTAGACTCGATTATGCGGCAAGCACGCGTAGATCTAGAGGTGCGCTATGCCGACATCCCTGGGCTACCGACGCCGCCTGCTGGTGCTGCGGTGGCGGGACACGCTGGGCGACTGGCTTATTGCGAAATAGCGGGTGTCCCCGTGCTCGTGCTGCGCGGACGTTGGCACTACTACGAAGGGTATGCGATGGAGGAGGTAACGCGCTACGTACGCGTATTGCACGCCCTCGGGGTCGAACATCTGGTGCTGACCAACGCGAGTGGCGGCGTGAACCCGAGCTTTCAGCCCGGCGACCTCATGCTGATTACCGACCACATTAACTTGATGCCCAACCCCCTCATCGGACCGAACGACGACACCCTCGGACCGCGCTTCCCTACCATGCACGCCGCGTATGACCCCGAAGGGTTGGAGTTGGCGCGTCTTGCGGCGAAACACACTGGGGTAAAGCTTCACGAGGGGTGCTACCTCGGCACAACGGGTCCCGCGTATGAGACACCCCACGAATATCACTTCTATCACACTGTGGGGGCAGACGCCGTCGGGATGTCGACCGTCCCTGAGGTGATCGTCGCCAATCATTGCGGGGTGAAAGTCCTTGCCTTTTCCATGATATCCAACGTCGGAGGTCTTCACCACCATGTCGCCCTTTCCCACGAAGAGGTGCAAGCTGTCGGGGCACAGGCGAGCGACAACCTCGCACGCTTACTCCTAGAGATTCTTCCACAACTATAGTCTACAATGGACAAGAAAACCTGTTTGAGTGTTAACATCAACAAGATTGCCACGGTACGTAACGCTCGCGGCGGTAATGTGCCTAATCTGCTCGCGGCGGCAGATATTATCTTAAATAGCGTGGCTAATGGCATCACGGTGCACCCTCGCCCTGACGCTCGCCATATCACCTACAAGGATGTGGAGGAGCTCAGTGAGAAAATAAAACGCTCGCAGATGCCTTACGACGAAGAATGCTGGAAAGAGTTCAACATCGAGGGTAACCCGACCCCTGAATTCCTAGACTTGGTTACGCGCGTAAAACCCGACCAAGTGACGCTCGTCCCCGATGCGCCCGAGGCACTTACCTCCAATGCGGGGTGGGATACGGTCAAGCATGCGGACTTCCTGCGCGGGGTGGTAGAGGAATTACACAAGGTACGAATACGGGTATCTATCTTCGTAGACCCTGTGGTGGCGATGGTAGAGGGGGCAAAAGCTGTGGGGGCAGACCGTGTAGAGCTCTATACCGAGGCGTATGCGGCAGGCTACAAAGAGGATGCGGAGCGCGCCATTCGCCCTTATATTTTTGCTGCTGAGCGGGCGCGCGAATTGGGACTGGAGGTGAATGCGGGGCACGACCTCAATCTAGAGAACCTCGGGTATTTCCTTCGTCGCCTCCCTTATGTCAGCGAGGTCTCGATAGGGCAGGCGCTGATTAGCGATGCGATGCTACGTTGGGGACTTAAAGAGACGATCTGGCACTATAAAAGGTGTGTACAGTAGAAAGGGTGTGACGATTGTTAAGGACTGGGATGACGAAAATTGCGTGGCACTCCGTCCCAAAAAAGATTAAGCCGAGCCTAGTCTTTCTCCACGGTCTCTTAGGCTCTTCGCATGAGTTCGTTCCCTACCTCAAACATTTTGAAGGGCAATATGCTGCTTACGCCCTAGATGCGCCGTTGCATGGGCGGCGTGACCAAGTGGCGGCGTTGACTGCGACGAGCCTTATCGCAGACCTTGAGGCACAACTCGCGCCGATCCCCACGCCCTACCTCTTCGTGGGGCACTCGCTCGGTGGGCTTGTGGCGTTGCGCTACGGGGTGTTACACCCCGAACGGGTGGCGGGGGTGGTCTTGTTAGATATCTTTCCCTATCAGACCCCCTTTACCCAGCTTTTTCATGCTACACTATTGCGGCTCTTTTCGGAACGCCTCGCTCCCGAGCGAGAAGTAGCGCCCTTGGCAGATGTGCTGACGGACGAAGCCTATCGGCTCTCTGTCGATAAGTATCTTACGAAGTGCCCGCGTGGGGTAAACCCTAGGGAGCGACTGGCGCGGTTGGTTGATTTTGTGACCGACCAGATAGACGCCTTCTTTCAGCCGCAGCCGCTCTCGTGCCCTTTGCTCTTTCTGGTAGGGGAGGGGTCTCCTTTCTCTGACCTAGAAGACGAGGTGTGGCAGAGGGACTATCCGCAAGCGGCGCGGAGGGTGATTGCCGAAGGGGGGCATCTACTCCATGTAACGAAGCGGCTCGAGGTGATTGCGGCACTAGAGGCGTGGCTCGCGGGGCTGTAAGCCCTCCCCTTTTGACGGGGGAGCGACGGCAAGGGTGAGCACACGCTCTTTAGTTGCTATAGTGGGGTTGCTATACTAGGGCTATACTTCTTTTTCCACGAAAAGCGTTTTTTCTTTACCTTTACCCAAGTAATTCTTCGTAAGGAGCAGATATGTCCACTCTTCGTTTCCTTGCCCGTGAGGCGGTGCTGCTTGTCCTCCTGTTGGTGATGCTCGTGGGGGCGATCTTGTTTAACCAACCCGAATTCCTTTTCCCAGAGTTGGCTGCACTGGGGCTCGGTTCGCTCGTCTTGCTCAAGCGCGTGTGGAAGGTCTCAAAGTGGCGCTTGGTTGTGCTCCTCTCGTTTGCTTCGCTTTTGGGGACGGTGTTGCAGCTTTACTCGCCTTGCCCCTTTGTCGTGAATATGGGGATAGGCTTTATTGGGGTAGGCGCGATGCTCATCCTTTTGCGCTCTTCGCTTTACCCCGCTTTGTCGGCTTGCCTTTTGCCGTTGGTCTTAGACGAGGGGAGTTGGGTCTATCCTGTGGCGGTCGTGGTGTTGTCGCTTCTTTTGGTGGGGGCACAGGGGCTGAGCGAGCGGCTGCATTGGCGCGCTAAGTTGCCTTTTCGGCCCGTAGAGACGCCAGTGTGGCGACGTTTTCAGCGACTTGGGTTGCTGGCAGTTGTGGTCGTTGTATGGTCGATAGGGGCTTATTACTCAGGTCATCTCTATTTCGTTTTTCCGCCCCTGATTGTCCTTTTCGTGGAAATGGCGCGCCCAGGGACGGGGTTGCGTAAAGCTCCCTTACGCATTTTGTTGCTCATTGCGGTGTCAGCCTTACTGGGCAATTTGTCGATCTTTGTCTTTGTCTACACGCCGCTGCTCAATCTCGTTTTAAGCCCAATATGGGCGCTTGTAAGAGTGCTGAGTGTAATGATAGCTATCATACTCTTACTCGGCGTTTTCTCCCTATCAAAACGTTATTTTGCCCCCGCTATGGCGATCGCCCTACTGCCTCAGTTGGCCTACCCAGACACGTGGTGGCAATTCCCGTTGGAGGTGACGCTCTCGGCAGCGCTCCTGATTGGGGTGGCGTATTTGTTGCCGAGCCCGAAACAGCCCGCATCGCTCGTGTCGGTACAACGAAGTGCATCAGCCCCCACGTCTTTAGTAAACAATCCCCCCCGTTGAGGGGTTTATAGAGGGTAATCAACAGATAGGAGATATACACGATGAGCAAGACAGGCATATTTTACGCTTCCAAGGGGGGCGTTACTGAGACTTTTGCTAAGCAATTAGCCGAGCAGTTAGGGGCAGATCTTCACAATATGAAGGATACAGGCGTAGAGGCTATCGCGCCGTATGACAACGTCGTCTTGATGGCCTCGAGCTACTTCTTTGGTGCACTCCAAGAGGACTGGGGGGCAAAGGTGAAGCTCCTCCATACGGTCAATTTTGCGGGCAAGAAGGTGGCTATCGTGGGCGTAGGTTCGCAAGAGCGTCACCCCGACAGCTTCTGCTCGGGTGCGGCAGACTTCTTTGACAAGTTGCGGTTTAGTGGCGCACACTTCGTGGGCGACGTCTGCGTCTGTGGTTACAACTTCACCTTCTCGCGGATGCAGCAGGGGCAGCGCCTCTTGGGGCTTTGTCTTGACAAGGGCGACGCAAAGGTGCAAGAGAAGATCGAGGAGTGGCTTAAGGTCGTGAAGCCGCTATTTGCATAAGCCGAGCGAGGTCTCTCGCTATACGAAAGCCGTCCCCTGTGCCACAGGGGCGGCTTTTTTGTTACATTCGTGTACTTGAAATTGTTGGAAGATGAATGCTAGACGTGTAATGCCCGTGGGGGAACAGAGTTTCGAAGATCTTCGCTCGCGTCGCTGTGTCTATGTAGACAAAACTCAATATATCTACAATCTTGTGAGTGGGAGTAAGTTTTACTTCCTGAGCCGTCCGCGTCGGTTTGGTAAGAGCTTGCTCCTCTCTACCCTCGAGGCTTATTTCCTTGGGAAAAAAGACCTATTTAAGGGGCTTTACTTAGAACAAGCCGAGCCGGAACTCGCCGCAAGCGAGGATCGCCCCCCGTGGGAGGAGCATCCGGTGCTCTATCTCGATTTGAGTGACAACAATAATAAGTTCCCCCAAACACATTCTATTAACCTAAACGACCAATTATCTGGCTGGGAAAAAATATATGGTACTGCCCCCTCAGAGGTAGATTTTACCACGCGTTTTCGGGGGGTGATCCGCCGAGCATATGAGCAGACGGGGCAACAGGTGGTACTTTTGGTTGATGAGTATGACAAGCCCCTTCTCGATACCCTCCAAATCCCAGGGCTTCATGCGGATATTAGGGATACGCTCCATGGCTTCTATTCGGTGATAAAGGGGAGTAGCAAGTACCTCCGCTTCGTCTTCCTTACGGGGGTTACGCGCTTTGTTAAAATGGGTATCTTTAGTAGTCTCAACAATCTCAACGACATCACCATGACCCCAGCCTATTCGGGCATTTGTGGCATTACTGAAACGGAACTTAAGGCAAACTTTGCCCCTGAGATTGAGGCACTGGCGACAAAATTGCAACGTTCGTCTGAACAGACGCTCTCCCTTCTTAAGCGACGTTATGATGGTTACTTATTTTCAGAAGAGGGAGAAAATGTCTACAATCCCTTCAGTTTGTTGCGAGTGTTTGACGCGAATTATGTCGATGACTATTGGTATGAGACAGGTACTCCCACATTCTTAGTAGAGAAGCTGAAAAAGGAGCGTCTCTATTTCCCTAATTTTGAGAAGGGAATCATCGTCGAGCGTACGAAGTTAAAGGCCTATAACACCGATTCGCAGGAGGTTATCCCCGTCCTTTTCCAAGCGGGCTATTTGACCATCAAGGCATATCGTGCCGTAGAAGAGGACTATGTGCTCGGCTTCCCCAACGATGAGGTGAAATACAGCTTCCTTGGCAATATACAGCCCATTTTAGCGCCACTCCCCGAGTCGGAAACGGGGGCTTCGGTGTGGAAATTCCGACAAGCCATAGAGACCGGCGATGTGGAGCTAATGATGGAGAACATTGAGGCGATCTTGACGGGGGTTCCTTATGATAATATCAATGAGGTGCGGTATCGCGAACGCGACGCTCAGGTGGCGCTCTACATCATCTTCACGCTTATCGGGAAGTCGGTCGAAACAGAGGTGCACAATCTCAAGGGGCGCGCTGATATCATCGTTCACGCGCACGAGGTCATCTATATTCTTGAGTTGAAGCTCTGGAGCGCGGGGACGCCCGAGGAGGCTATCGCACAAATCCGCTCCCAAGAATATGCCACGCGTTATAAGGGCACACACAAGCGCATCCTCTTGATTGGCGCTTCCTTCGACCAAGAGAAACGTAACATCGGGGCGTGGAAGGTCGAGGAGTTTTAACGCAACACGCCGCCCGTTGCGCTCGTTTTTTTTGAGAAAAAAGGAACGATGGAAAGAGCGAAACGAGGCGGAGCGCCGCAACAGATCGAGGTGCGCGGCGCACGTGTGCACAATCTCAAGCAGGTCGATGTCAACGTCCCCTTGGGAAAGATTGTAGGAATTGCTGGGGTATCTGGCTCTGGGAAGTCTTCATTAGCGCTTGGAGTGTTATATGCCGAGGGGTCACGTCGTTACCTCGAATCACTTTCTACCTATACACGACGCCGAATGACTCAAGCTGCAAGGGCGGCTGTCGATGAGGTTCGTTATGTGCCCGCGGCGTTGGCGCTTCACCAACGCCCTGCCGTACCAGGGATTCGCTCTACTTTCGGAACTCTGAGCGAACTGCTTAATAGCTTACGGCTGATGTATTCGCGTTTGGCTTCACACCGCTGTCCTAATGGGCACTATTTACCACCCTCACTTAACGTAGCCGCCGAGCGCGAATTGCGTTGCCCTACGTGTGGCGAGGCTTTTTATGCTCCAGGGGCTGAGCAATTGGCATTTAACAGTCAAGGGGCTTGCCCACGTTGCGGAGGTACGGGTACGGTGCACGTGGTGGATGAGACTACGCTCGTCCCCAATGAGTCGCTCTCGATTGACGAAGGGGCGGTCGCGCCGTGGCAGAACCTGATGTGGTCGCTCATGAAAGATATCGCTCGCGATATGGGGGTGCGCACCGATGTGCCCTTCCGCGAGTTGACGCCTGCCGAGCGCGAGATCGTCTTCCACGGTCCGGCAGAAAAGCGCCATATCCTCTATCACAACGCCAAAACCAATACGGCGACCGAGCTTGATTTTACCTACTATAATGCGGTTTATACCGTGGAAAATGCCCTTGCCAAGGTAACCGACGAGAGCGGGATGAAACGCGTGGAGAAGTTCCTCCGGCAGGACGAATGCCCAGACTGTCAGGGGTCGCGACTGAGTGAAGCTGCGCGGGCGCCACGCTTGCGGGGACTCTCTCTTGCTGAGGCTTGCATGATGACCCTTGCTGAGCTCGTTGATTGGGTTGCTGGTGTACCAGATTCCCTTCCTGCAGAAATGAGACCGATGGCAGAGCGCATCTGTGAGTCATTTCATGATACCGCACGACGTCTGGTCGACCTCGGGCTCTCTTATCTTACCCTCGATCGTGCGGGCGCGACCCTTTCGACCGGCGAGCGACAGCGGGTGCAGTTGGCGCGCTCGGTGCGTAACCGTACCACGGGGGTGCTCTATGTGCTCGACGAGCCCTCTATCGGCTTACACCCCTCTAATATTGAGGGGCTTTTGGGGGTAATGGACGACCTCGTGGCAGATGGCAACTCCGTCCTCCTTGTCGATCACGACACTCAGGTACTTCGCCATGCCGATTGGTTGATTGAGCTCGGTCCGCAGGCGGGGGCACAAGGGGGCTATGTGGTCGCAGAGGGGACGGTGGAGGCGGTGGCGGGGAACACGGCTTCGCAAATCGGGCGATTCTTGCAAAGGGAGGTCGCGGCGCGTTTGCGTCCACAGATCCCAGCGGCTGAGCTTTTTGCCCTTGGGCGTTTGGAGCTCGCTACCCACGCGATACACACGGTGCAGCCGATGGAGGTCGCGCTCCCCAAGGGACGCCTGACTGTAGTCACTGGGGTCTCTGGGTCTGGGGTAAGGATGTGGAGCACCCATCTAGCGACTGGCCTA
>CALHZE010000115.1 GCA_938040915.1 uncultured Bacteroidia bacterium
TGCTCGAGTTAGGGGGGGCACAGACACTGGCGACTCAAGATGACTTTCAAACGAACTTCGCGCAACTCTTTGAAGACGAGGAGCTGAGGAAACAGATGGGGCGCATTGCGCGCGACTATGTTGTCTCTAATGTGGGCGCGTCGGAACGCGTCTGTCAGCGGATCGGCGCGCGACTGTAACAGACGGGAGAGATGTTTCTACGGGACGTGTATGGACAGGCACATGTGAAGCATTTGTTGCGCGAGTATGTTGCACAGAAGCGTCTTCCACACGCCTTACTCTTTACGGGGAATGAGGGGAGTGGAGGCTTCCCGTTAGCGCTCGCATATGCCCAATATGTCAATTGTACGAACCCGACCCCTGAGGGCGACTCGTGTGGTGAGTGTTGGTCGTGTCGGATGTATCAACAATTGCGTCACCCTGACTTCCACTTTCATGCCCCTTATGCAGGGACGCTTGAAGAGCAACTTAAGGCCGGAGAGGTCGCGCCAGTAGATCGCTTGAAACAACTTTTGCAAGAGACGCCCTATCTCACACAAGCGCAGTGGTCGCTACAGTGGTCGAAAGATGGATCGAAGAAGATCCGGCTGCCGATAGAGGCCGTGAGAGATATCCTCGATGACATTACGAATGCGCGTCTTGGCGATGGCTTCCGAGTCTATCTTATCTACCTTCCTGAAATGATGGATGAGGACGCGGCGAATAAACTCCTCAAGACCTTGGAAGAGCCGAGTCCGTACACGCTTTTTCTCTTGGTGTCACTCCGCCCCGAGCTCTTGCTCCCTACCATTCGTTCGCGCGTTCAGGAAATTTTTGTCCCCCCGCTCACGCCCGAGGATCTTAGTAGCGCTTTTGCCCACGAGGGGATTATTAGTCCGCAGGTGGAAAGTGCGGTGCGGATTGCGCAAGGGAGTTACATCGTGGCGCGGTCGCTTATTTTACATCATGAGACACCCTATCTCAGTTGGTTACAGCAGCTCTTGCGTCTGGCTTACTTGCGTGACTATGAGTCGATGCTCGGTTGGGCAGACAACATGGCTAAGATGGGGCGGGAGGAGCAGCGTCAAATCCTTTACTATTTTGCCCAGATGATAAGGGAGATGTTTATCATCCATCTGGGGCGCGAGGAGCTTACGCTTATTTTGGGGGAGTTTGCTCGGAAGGTGAGTCCGTTTGTTGACGGCGCGAATATCGGAAAGTTCCTCCAGCAATATACGGAGGCTTACAAGCAGGTGAACGACAACTGTAATATGACGATTGTTTACACCGATCTGGCCATCCGTCACGCGAAGTTGATTAAGAAGCCCAAGAAGTAGCGGAAGTGAAAGTCTCTCGGTGTGGCAAAGTGGTAAGCTCCTAGCGCAGAACTGTTTGCCCAGATTTTGAAAATATGAGGAGGCGCTGCGGAAACCGATCCTAGGAAGCGTTTTTTTACTACCTTTGGGTAAGCTGTTGGTAGTGAAAGATGAACAAGGACGGACTGGGCGCATATTTATCTCACCTTGAGCAGCAGGGGGGGCTACGGCGTGTGAAAGCGGCGTGTAACCCCGAGTTGGAAATGGCGGAGATCGCGCAACGCTGGTATGCGAGGGGTGCACAAGAGGCGCTACTCTTTGAAAACAGCGGTACGTCTTACCCCGTTGCCATGCAACTCTACGCTTCGCCCCAAAGGCTTTTAGCGCAAATGGGGGCTAGATCTTATGAGGAGGTGCAGGCGCGTCTGGAGGGGCTCTTTGCACAACTTACCACACCCCCCAAGGGCTTGGTCGCTAAGTTGCGAATCTTGAAGCGGTTGGTCGCACTTGGTAAGCGTTTTCCGCGCCTACTTGGGCGTAGCGCCCCGTGTCAAGAGGTTGTCGATGGCGAGGTGTCGCTTCGGACTCTCCCTGTCTTGAAGTGCTGGCCGAACGATGGGGGGCGTTTTGTGACCCTCCCGATGGTTATAACCCAAGACCCCGAGACGGGGGTGAGGAATGTGGGGATGTATCGGATGCAGATCCTCGACGACACCACGACGGGGATGCACTGGCATGTGCACAAGACAGGGGCAGCACATTATCGCAAATATCGCCGTCGGCATGAAAAAATGCCCGTGGCAGTAGCTTTGGGCGGCGATCCGTTGCTCGCTTATTGTGCCTCTGCCCCTCTGCCTGAGGGGATCGATGAGTTCCTTTTCGCTGGCTTGTTGCGAGGTCGTTGTGTGGAGATGGTGCGAGCGCTCACCGTACCGCTCGAAGTGCCTGCCGAGGCTGATATCATTTTAGAGGGCTATATCGACACGGCGGGGGAGGGGGAAGACCTCTGCCTCGAGGGACCGTTTGGCGACCATACGGGCTTTTACTCAGCGGCAGACTATTACCCCCGTTTTCATGTCACGTGTATTACGCATCGGCGCGATGCGGTTTATCCCGCCACGTTGGTAGGTGTGCCGCCAATGGAAGATAGTGTCCTTGCTGAGGCAACCGAGCGAATCTTCGGTCCGCTCATCCGGCGGACGCTGATCCCGAGCTTGGCGGCGCTTCACCTCCCGACCGCTGGTGTGGCGCATAATTTAGCGCTCGTAAAGGGGGATGTGGTCGATGTTGCCCCCGACCGCGAATCGCTGGTGCACGCCATTTGGGGCACGGGGCAGTTGCGATTTACGAAGTATGTCGTGCGGTTACATCCGCGGGTCGATCTTTGCAATTATGACGAGGTGCTTGCTCAGTTTACAGAATTCTCGTTAGCAAATTGTTTCTTCTCGATTGGGGCGATGGATGTGCTCGAGCATGCGAGTGAGGCGTTTTGCCGCGGTTCGAAGCTTTTTATTGATCTTTCTGCCTCTTACGTCCCTTCTCAGCATTTGGCGT
>CALHZE010000116.1 GCA_938040915.1 uncultured Bacteroidia bacterium
TTTCACCAAAAAAAGCCCATCAGCCCCCACGCCATAATGGCGGTCACACACCCGCCGCACAACCTCATCGATTGACCCCATCTCAGGCAAAAGCACCGACTCGTCAAGGATGATGAAATCATTCCCCGCACCGTGATACTTCTCAAAAGGAAACCGCATCTCCTATTCCTCCTCAGCTTCCTCGGCGGGTTCGTCTGAAAGCACTTCGGGGGTCGAAAGAGCGTCGTCGACAGACGGTAACCACGCCAAGCTAGCCACCTCGTATGTCGTAAGACGCTTCCCGCGGGCTTTATAGCCCTTCACACCAATAAAGCTCTCTACATCTACCTCCTCGGGCGCACGGTGCTGATTTTTGCCCCCGAACGTAATTTCTAGACGCGGATGTGGCTCGGCGCTCAAAAGCTCTAGACGCGAGGCGGCATTGTCGCCAACCAACGACCGAGGCGCGGCACTCTCCTCGAGAGAAAAACGCTTGAGGTAATAGTACCCCTGCTCCGCATCCCAAAAAGCGAGGCTATAGACACAGCCGGGGTTAAACTTCTCTATGCGAAGAATGTTTTCGCCAAAGCGCGTCGAGAGGTCAAAGCTCGTGGTCTGATAGGTACCGTCAGCATAGAAGACTGCCAACTGATCCGCCCCCGAGAACTCGCCGAGGTACGTGCCCCGCTCCTCTGTATTGAGGCGGTCGATATCACGGTCAATCCAGATCTTTATTCCCCCGAGCGTAGAGAGCCCTTGTGACTTGAGCTTGACCGACGAGATACGTAGCTTGGTAAGGATATTCCCACGCGCATCGCGCCCTCGGATGGCGAGCGTCCCAAAGTCAAAATCGATGTCTGTATTCTTAAGACGCAATGCCCCCGTCACGCGCACGTGCACACACTCCGCCTCCCCGTTAGGGTTGACACTCATGTAAAGGATTTTCGCGCGCTCGTCGCCACCGGCAAGATGATACTCCTTGTCGCGGATCACGCCCGTGATAGCACACCGCTTAACGTAGGAAACGTCGTGCGCATTAGCATAAATCACGTTGTAAATCGTGCGCTGGTCGTTGCGATTAAAGACGTTGATATAGAGGATGTCTTTGTCAAAAAAACGCTTGTCACTAACGACCGAAATCATATAACGCCCGTCGCGGAGAATCACAATCACCTCGTCAATGTCAGAACAATCTGCCACAAACTCCGCCCCCCTGAGCTCCGTGCCAAAGAACCCTCCCTTGCGGTCGACATAAAGCTTCTTATTGGTCGCCACCACGCGCGTAGCCTCGATGGTCTCAAAGTTAGCAACCTCTGTGTGACGCGGGTGCTGGTCGCCATATTTCGCCTTAATGCCCTCGTAGTAAGCAATGGTATAGTCGACCAAGTGTTGCAAGTGGTCGGCTACGGCGGCGAGCTCCTCCTCGGTGCGGCGCAAAAGTTCGTCCGTCTTCTTGATGTCATACTTCGAGATTCGCTTAATCCGAATCTCCGTGAGCTTGATAATATCATCACGCGTTATCTGACGCCGCAAAAGCGAGTGATAAGGCTCGAGCGAGTGGTCGATCGTCTCTAAGACCTCCTCCCATTCCTCACACTCTTCGATAGCCAAATAGAGCCTTTTCTCAATAAAGAGCCGCTCGAGCGAGGCCGAATGCCACACCGCCTCGAGTTCGTCGCTCCGGATCTCCAACTCGCGCCGCAAAAGCTCCTGGGTGCTATCCACCGAATGGCGGAGGATGTCGCTCACACTCAGAAAGAGTGGGCGCTCCTCGTGGATGACACACGCATTGGGCCAAATGCTAATCTCACAGTCTGTAAAGGCATAGAGGGCATCGAGGGTCTTGTCTACCGAGACGTCGGGGGCTACGTGCAC
>CALHZE010000117.1 GCA_938040915.1 uncultured Bacteroidia bacterium
GCCATCCCCCTACTTTCCACTTAAAAGCGTAACGTTCCCCTTCTGGTCAAACAGTGTGCCGTCATAAAAGACGCCCACTGCGCGCCACGTGTAAACACCATCAGGACACAACATCCCATTAAAGTAACCATCCCAACCCTGACGCAAGTCTGTAGACTCAAACAACTGCTCGCCAGAGCGGTGGAACACCATCAACTTATACTCCTTGATTCCGACCGTATTATACGGGTGGAAGATCTGATTCCGCTCTCCCTCCTGTTCGTAATAACCGCCCGTGCTGCCCGACTGCGACGGCGCAAAGGCATTCGGGAACTCTAAGTAACCCGCGCCCGACACATAGACAAAGCCCTTCTTCTCCAGCGTCGCCTCACAACCCTTGTCACTCCGTGCCGACAACGTAATGTCGTAAAGACCTGGATCTGAATATGAATGCTCGGGGTTCTCTTCCACAGACGTCGTCCCATCACCAAAGATCCACTCATACGTCGCTCCCAAACGCGTCAAGTTCAGGAACTGTGCCGTCGCATAAGGCAACTGCAACGACTCGGGAGCATACTTAAAGTCAACCTCAGGGCGACGATACACCTCTATCAGTCGGTGCGTCGTGCTCTCGCCCCCATCGCCGCGCGTGGTCAACACAACGTTATACTTACCGGGTTCGGAGAAGATGTGCTCCGGACGCCGAGTGTTAGACACCGTACCATCACCAAAGTCCCACTCATAACCATTCGCATATTTCGTCTCGCGGTCGTCAAAAAGTACCTTGAGCGGCGGACAACCCGCAACAACATCCGAGGTAAACGACGCTTCCGAACGTGGTGCGCGAATCGTAATAAAGTTCTTAATCACATCCTGACACGGTCCGTTGTCCACCGTCAACGTGATCGGGATCTGGAAGCCCTGCGCCTTGTCGCCCCACGTCTTGTAGAGGTGAGGCGTCGGGTTCTGCTCTTGGCTTCCTGTCCCATCGCCAAACTCCCAACGATATTGCCACGTAGCAGGCGCTGGTTGCGTCTGGTTGACAAACGTCACCGGCACCTCGGGGTCTTGGAACGTCGCCGTAACCGGAGTCACCGAGAACGCGGCGTGGGGTTTTGCGTGCACCGTCAGCGGGTGCATCACCTCGCCCTCACAACCCGTCTGTGAGCGAGCTGTCAGCTTAATAGAAAACGTCTTATCCACATCCGTCGCGTTCACAAACGTGTGTTGGGGCGATTCGTTCGTGTCGCCTGCGCCATCCCCAAAGTCCCAGCTATAGTAGGAGGCATTTTGCGACTCATTAGAAAACTGCACGGGGTACGGGCTACAAGCCGTCGTTTGGGTTACGAAATGGAAGCCTGCACGCACCTGAGGATAGATCACGATCGGCAACGTCGCCACATCTTTACATCCGTTCGCGCTCGTCACTTCCAGTTGCGTCTGGTAGGTCACCTCCGCATCCGTCGCATTTTGGTAGCGGTGTTTCACTCCTGTAAGCTCTTCGCTCGTCTCCGTTGCGCCGTCGCCAAAGTCATACGCATAGCTCAGGTTCACCCCCTCTGTCTTTGAAATATCAATCTGTGCCTCATACGGAGGGCAGTGGAGCGCCTCGCCGCGGAACTCGAAGTTTGCGAGCGGTTTCGGGAAGACCACGATCTTGTGCTCCTGTTCGCCCACGCAACCCTGTTCGGAGATCGCGCGAAGCGTCACCGTATATTCCTTCTCTGCCGTGTGCGAGGGGTTCTCGAGTTGCGGCGTCAATTCGGAGGTGGCGCCCACCGAGAGACCATCCACGAGCCACTCATAACGCGCTGAGCCATAGACTTTCGACGTGCTCCGGAGTTCCACTGTCAAGGGGTGACAGCCATTCTCGGTAAAGGTAAACTCGGGGACGACCTTCGGGAAGATCCGAAGGTTTTGTGACGTACTCAAGCGACACTCGGGGTGTAGGGTCAAGCGAACCTCAAGTGACACCTCGCGACGCATAATCTGTGTAGCATCTTCGTTCGGGTTCTCATACCGCTGTTTCGGAGGGTGTTGACCCGAAAAGTCAGTACCAATGTGCCACGTATAGTCGTAGGCGTGAGAGGTCGAAGACTCGAGCAACCCATATTCCACCTCAAGCGGCGAACACCCCTCGATCGGCGTAGCGCTGAAACTAGCGTCGAGTTTCGGCCAAACAGTCAGCGTCTTCTCCGAGGTCGCCGTACAGCCAAACAAGTTACGCGCCGTGAGTCGGATCTTCACCTCGCGATCCGTCGCCTTATCTAGGTTCTCATACGTCCGGTCTGCGGGCGTCGGTTCGTCGGTTGAGCCAAAGTCCACCAAATCCCACGAATATTTCAGCCCTTCGCCACCGCGACTTAGGTTCGTGAAGCCCACCGTTACGGGGTTACAACCCGCATCTTTCGAGAGTTGGAACTCCGAGATCAGGCGAGGAGGAACAACCAACGGGCTAGACTTCTCATCCGAACAAATGCCCGCGCTCACCTTCAGTTTCAACGTCAGGTTCTTCGTCTCGTTCGTCTGGTTATCGAGGGTTAGCGCCGGAAGGTCATACACGCTCGGAAGCGCCTGCGTATCGCCATCGAGCGTCCATTCGTACTTTGCGCCCACTGACGAATTGTTGGTCACGCGCACCTCATACGGCGTACACTGATCGGTCCAGTTCATCGTAAACGACGCTTTCGGGCGTGGGAACACCTTCACTGTCTGTGTCTTAGAAACCGAGCAGCCGTGTTCGTTTTCCACAGTGTAGATCGCCGTGAAGTCGCGCGGTGCTGTCTCGTTGTTCGTATAGTTATGTTTAGACTCGGCTTGGTTTGACCCCATGCCGTCGCCAAAATCCCATTTCGACTTAAAGGTGTTACCACCGCTCACCGTCGAGCTAAACGACACCTCTTCGGCATCAGAACAGAGTTCCAACGGCGTGACTCGAATCTCAGCCTTCAGCAAGGGCATCACCGTCAGCTCGGCGCTGGTCTCACTAGAGCACTTCAGTTTCGAGATCGCGTGGGTTTGCGACGCCGTCATTTTCACCTTATACGTCTGAGCGTCGGTAGCGTGATCGTTAGTAAAGTCTTGGGTAAAAGCGTCTTTATTGTGACGGTTGACGCGATTGCCGTCGCCAAACTGCCACTGATAGAGCGACTCGACGCCGGTCGTTGCCTCGCTCCCCAACGTATGGTTCTGCATTTCGACCGACAAGGGCTGTTTGCAGATATCCCCTTTGTTCATCGAGATCTTCGCTTCCACACGAGGGTGCACCAAGACCGGAACAGGGTCTGACTTCACACGACAACCGCCGTTCGAGACGTTTGGTTGACGGCTCACGATGTAGACATTATAGGTCACGTCTTGGTCGGTGCGGTTCACAAAGGTGTGAGACACTGACTCGCCGTTTTTAGAGAGCACCACGTCTGAGTCGTCACCAAAGTGCCACTCGTGGATCAGGTCGGGCGTCCCCCCTGTCGTGTTGTTTGCAAACGTCCGCGGGATCGGGTCGTCGCTGCAGACCTTATCTCCGTTTGCCACCACCACGCGAGGCGTGATGCGCGGCGGCACCGCGATCGGGCTCAACTCCAGTTTTCCGACACACTTCGGACCGGCTGGCCACTGCTTAGAGGCTTCAAACGACACCGCGTAGTTCACCAGTTTATTCGTCGCATGGTTCACCAGTTCGCGCTGGATGGTCGCAAGGTTGGTCGATGTGACGTGTTCTTCGTTGCCATTCTGAGAGTCGTCGGGTTTGAATATCCAGACATAGTCACTCGCGTTTTGAGAGACATTCTCGATGCGGATTTGTGCCTTATCACAAGGCGGAGCGATCGTCGTCGTCACGTGAGAGACCGGCAACACCTGTGGATACACCTTTATCTTCACCGAGGTCGTCGCAGCAGGACCATTGTCGCAACCCGGCACCTCGCCCGTCACGTGGAGCTTAATCACAAATTCCTTAACCGTGGCGCCCGTGTTATGGAACTCGTGTTCTACGCGTTCCTTCGTGTCTGCGGGGAGCACCGTGCCGTCACCAAAGTCCCACGAATAGGTCTTAGCGCCCGACGAGTTGCTCGCAAACGTCACTTTACCTGGCGCACAGAAGCTTTGTTCGTCGAGACTCAAGTCGCGGATACCCGCGCGCAAAAGTTTCGGCACTTTCACCTCAAACGGGGTCGCCTGACCTTTACAGCCCGCCGAGTTACGGACCTCGAGTTTGATCGAACCTGTCGTCCCTGAGTTCGAAAAATGGTAGCGGTTCGTATGTACTGGGTCTTGGACGCCGCCCTCCGTAGTCCACTCTTCGATCAGTCCGGTCGTGGGCGAGCTCGTGTTAGTCACCTCGACCATCACGGGGTTACACTTCTCTTTGACCTCCGCGATAAATGAGGCGCGTATCTCTGGCAGTAATTCGAACTCGCGGGAAAAGTTCTGTTCTTCAGTGCAGTAGTCGTTAGAAGCCAACAGTTTTACCTTATAGCGTGAAGAGGCGTCTGACTTATTGTCGAGGTTCTTTTCGATCGTTGCACCTTCGAGTTGCGAACCGTCCTCAAATTCCCAGAGGTATTTCTTTGCTCCCGTGGCGGTAAGGTGTGCCTTAGCCGGTGCACAAAGTTTATCGTTCTGGTTCAGCGGACGTGTCACGCCGTCGGCGCCCGTGTAGGTCAGCTCCCACGAGGTCTGCAAGCGGGGGTTGACCACTACGTCTTCTTCCACCCACTTCACACATCCGCCGCTCGTTTTTGCCTCAAAGCGAATCCGGAAGGTCTTTGGCGTGGGGTCGGTGTTCCGCAATTTCTGGTCAAAGATCAGCGGGTTACCGCTTTTAGACACCTTCGCGCCATCGATATACCACGTCATATTGTTTTCCGTGACGTTCGCGCCTTCGATTTGGGCGATAATATTCGGGATGAAGTCGCCTTCCGCATTGGGGCAGCCGCGGAACGTGCCGCCAAAGAAGCTGACATTGAGGTTCGCTGGCACCTCGATGCTTCGCTCCACCTCCGCTTTACAGCCCCCATCGTCATTCACCGCGATCATCTTAATCTTTTGGAAGATCGACGACGTACCCGCATTCTCCAAAGTAAAGGTCTCGTTCAGGGGCACGGTAGCGCCGCCCAAACCTTGGACGGTTTTCAAAACGATCGGTACGGTCTCCCCTTGGGTCAGCAATTGCCACTCAACCCGAGTCGCCTTTTGCAACGAACCCGTGATCGTCGGATGGAACGGATAGCACGTTGCGGGGCGGTTCACGTCAAACGGATGGATGCGGGGTTGCGGGTACACTCGCAGCGGGAGTTCGCTACGATCTTTACAATACCCGTTGTTGACCGTCAGGCTCAGTTTGTAGTTCCCCTCGGGGAAGATCTCACTCAAGGCGACGCCATTCGGGTTAGATAGGGGTAGTGAGGCGCCTCCGCCTTGCGGTTTCACCTCCCATTGATAGGTCAGGTGCTCGCCGTCAGAGACGCTCGTTGGGGCGAGAGGTTTGCCTTGGCAAACCTCAGAAGCCTTAAGCTCAATCTTCGATTTCAAGAGGGGGGCGAGCAGAAGGTTCTGTTCCACGCTGTCGCGACAACTATTGGTGCCATCGCTCACATAGAGCCGCACGGGTTGTATCATCGTGCTCTGTGCCAAGCTGTTGTGAAACTCTCGGACGCGGAACGCATGACGCGGGTTCGCAGGGGTCGTATAGGGAATCTCCTCCGTACCATCGGCAAATTTCCACAAAAAACGAGTACCCGCAGGGTAAGACGCTGCGTTAGTCACCTCCAGTTGCGTCCGGAACGGGGTGCACGCTGGGTTCGACGCGCCATTCGCGGGCGCTAATCCCGCTACGTAGTCGACCGTCGGTTTAGCCAGGGGGGGGAGGATGT
>CALHZE010000118.1 GCA_938040915.1 uncultured Bacteroidia bacterium
CTAGGGGAAATATTGTATGCCACGTCACTACGTTTTTCGGGGGCTGTAGGTGTATCTGGTAATATTGTATGTCTCATGGCGCAAGTGTGTAGCATGCTGCGCCCCTACAGGGAAATGGGAGCGGAGTGTCAGAGCACCTCCTCCCGCCACGCCTCGATATTCCGTTTCCGTTCGTTGAAACTGACCCCGATCAAATGCACGGGGCGCGGATCGGCGACGAATTGGGTGGCATACCCCTGTGCCTTGATTTGTGCTATAGCATCGTCGGGCGTCCCCGCGCTGGTGACCTTAAACTCAAAGAGATAGATATGTTGGGGCATCTCGACGACCATATCGACCCGCCCTGTGGCACAGACCACCTCCGCATGCGTATATTCCACCAAGAGGCGAAAGATGAGGTAGAAGACCGTCTGGTAATACTGCTCGCGCAGGTTCTGCCCCTTCTTGTTGCGCGGTAGGTTGCCGTAGGGGATGCCCGCCAAGAGCCCCTCGATTTGCGTCATCACGCCCGCTAGGTTCGCTATTTTCAAGTCATCATAAATCTTCCCCACCAAGCTACCCGTTAGAGAGAATGGAAGGGTGGCAAACCCCGCCAAGAGGTTCTCTAAGAAGCCATTACGCACCTCCTCGTTAGGGTAAGCTAACAAATAACGCCTCCCGTCTGGGAGCAACTTCTTGATAGTCAAATACCCAGACTGAAAGAGTAGTGGCATAGGGTCTTCGTCATTCACGCGGAAATCTTGCAGGGCAGAGATGCCTATCTCTACACCATTTTCCAAATTGGGGACAAAATAACGCACCCGCAAGATGTATTTCACTAAAAAAGTTGGCGTGGCGGTAGCGAACCAGTAATCTCCCAAACGTCTATCGCGCAGCGCCTTAAGCAAACTGAAGGGGTTATAAACACTCTCCCCGTCTTCGATGAAACGATAACCATCATACTTCTCCTTCAAGCGCGCGAGCGTTTCTTCGTAAGAGACATTCAGCTTCTCAGCCAAGAGGGTTAACTCGGGAGCAAAATTTGCTTCTAGTTCCGCCTCGGTAAAACCACAAATAGCAGAGAAGTCAGAGACCATGCTAATGTCGTCTAGGTTATTGAGCCCGCTAAAGATGCTCACCTTGCTAAACTTGGTAATGCCCGTAAGGAAAGCAAACTGAATATGCGCGTCGCTCCCCTTTAGCACCGAATAAAAGCCATGTAAGATCTCTCGAAAGCGTTCGAGCAACTCGGGCGTATGCATGGTGTCAAAAAGCGGTTTGTCATACTCATCGATTAAAATGACTGCTTTTTTCCCACTCTTTTCATGCGCACGACGCACAAGACCACGGAAACGGGAATAGAAGTCCTTTTCTGAAGGACGAGACTCATACACTTCTTCCCATTGCACCAAGAGATCATTGAGAAGAATCTCAAGACTGCTCGGCTCTTGGTAATTGCTGTCGTTGAGATTGATGTGAAAGACGGGGTGCTCCTCCCACGCGGGGCGTCCTTGGCGACGTGCCATTTCTTCCTCAGCTTGTTCTATATAAAGCCCTTTGAAAAGCTCTTTCTGCCCTTCGAAGTAAGCCTTAAGGGTTGAGAGAAACAGACTCTTGCCGAAACGACGCGGGCGACTAAGGAAGATGAAACGACCAAACTGGGAGAGCTGCTCTATGTAATGGGTTTTATCAACATAGAGTTCTCCGTTGCTACGCAATGCTTCGAAACTCTGTGAGCCTATAGGCAATTTGCGAAACTCTTCCATTACTTTTGCTTAGTTAGGTTGTAGTTGGGGTAAAGATAATAAAAAGAATGCCAATATGCAAGGCTACGATTCCTCCCTTTGCGCCTCTATGGCATAGAGCAAAATCCCTGCAGCGACCGACACGTTGAGCGAGCTAATCTGTCCGTGTAGCGGGATGCGCAAGGTTTCATCACATAGCCGCAAGAGTTCGTCAGGGACACCCGTACCTTCGTCGCCCAAGATGAGGGCAATCGGTCCCGCGAGATCAGCTTTCGCGTAATAGGTGTCACCATATTCGGTCGCTGCCACTAGGCGCAAGCCACTCTCCTTGAGGTAACGACAGGTGTGTACAAGACTGGCTGTGCGACACACAGGGAAATGCGCCAACGCCCCTGCGCTCGTTTTCACCGCATCGGCATTGATCTGCGCCCCCCCTTGCATCGGCACGACGAGGGCGTGTGCCCCAGCACACTCCGCGGTACGGACGAACGCCCCGAGGTTACGCACATCGGTAATCCCCCCCGCCACCATGATGAGGGGCTCTTCGCCGTGTTCGAAAAGCGAGGGGATAATCCACTCAATCTTTTGGTACTCTATCGGCGAGCGAAAGGCGACAGCCCCCTGATGATTCCGACTGCCGAGACGGATGAACCACTCGGCAGGAACTTGCTGTACGGGTATTCCCCGTTCTCTTGCCCGCCGCAGAATGAGGGGGATCTGCTCTCCCGTAAGCCCTTTACGGAGCACAATTCGCTCGAGCTCTTGCCCTGCGTCGAGCGCCTCCATGATGGGGTGGAGACCATAAAGGAGCTCCGCCGAGATGCGCTTTTGGTGGTAAAATCGGGGCGCGGAGGGGTTATTGGGCGAGTCCTTCATTTTCGACAATTTCTAATTCGTAACACTCTTCTTCCCACTGTTTTAATAGCTTTTGGTTCTGCGCCTGCACCTGCTCATATTCCTGCACCAGCGCCTTGGGGTCAGTGCGTTCGTCGAGTTGTGCCATTTTGTTTTCCAAAGCCTTGAGTTGCGACTCGGTGGCGGCGATTTGCTCCTCCAGTTTAGCAATGCTGCGGCGTCGCTTATTCAGCTCATTCTCATACTGTTTACGCTGTTTCCAGCGGTCGCCGCCCCCTTTCTCTGACGGGACTTTTGGGGTCGAGTTACTGTTCTGCGAGGCAACCTTCGGGGCACTCCCCTTTTGGTTCAACTCTTCGAGCCCTCCGAGGCGTCGCCGCTCTAGGAAGGCATTGATGCCCCCTAGGTGTTGATGTACCCGCCCATGAGAGAACTCATAGACCGTGTCGACGAGCCCGTCTAGGAAATCTCGGTCGTGCGAGACAAGGATCAGCGTACCGTTATACTTCAAAAGTGCCTGTTTGAGTACATCCTTGGCCTGCATATCGAGGTGGTTGGTCGGCTCGTCGAGAATAAGCAGGTTGTAAGGACGGAGCATCAGCTTAGCCATCGCAAGCCGATTACGTTCCCCTCCTGAGAGCACCGAGACCTTCTTGTCAATATCCTCCCCTCGGAAAAGAAAAGCGGCTAGGATGTCACGGATCTTGGTACGGATGTCGCCCGTCGCCACCTCGTCGATGGTGTCATAGACCGTCCGTTCGGGGTTAAGCACCGCCTTTTGGTTTTGCGCAAAGTAGCCCGTCAAGACGTTGTGCCCGATCTTTACCTCGCCCGCCTCGTAGGGCAACTCTCCCTGTATGATGCGCGCCATGGTGGTCTTCCCTTCGCCGTTGCGTCCGACAAAAGCCACTTTTTCCCCTCGACGGATAGCAAACGAAGCGTCGCTAAAGATGAGGTGGTCGCCGAACTGCTTACTCACCTCTTTGACCTCAACTGCCACGTCGCCCGAGCGTGGTGCTTCTGGAAAACGGAGGTGGATCTGCGAACGATCCTCCTCTTCCACCTCAATCAGCTCGAGCTTTTCCAATTGCTTAATGCGTGCCTGCACTTGGTTAGACTTGGTGGGTTTGTAACGGAAGCGCTCGATGAAGTCTTGCGTCTTCTCGATAAACTCCTGCTGGTTTTCAAAGGCCGCCAACTGTTGTGCCCGCTGCTCTGCGCGCAACTCCTTAAATTTGGTATAAGGGGCATTGAACATATAAGCACGCTTGAGGGAGAGCTCGACGGTTTTATTTGTCACCGTGTCAAGGAAACGGCGATCGTGGGAGATAAGCACAAGCCCGCCGCGGTATTCTTTGAGGTAATCTTCGAGCCACTGGATAGACTCGATATCTAGGTGGTTGGTCGGCTCATCAAGAAGCAACAAGTCTGCCCCAGCGAGGAGGATCTTTGCCAACTCGACGCGCATGCGCCACCCTCCGCTAAGGATGGAGGTGGGTTGCGCGAACTGCTCGCGTTCGAAACCGAGTCCGAGCAGGGTTTGTTCGGCTTGTGCCTCCTGTTGCGCCCCGCCCATGAGGTGATGCCGCTCGGTGAGCTCTCCAAGGCGCACCGCCATCTCCGTAGCCTCGTCGGCATCCTTATACTTTCCTTCTTGCAGTAGACGATCGAGGTGTTCGATTTTCGCTTCGAGGGCTTTTAACTCTCCGAATGCAGAGAGCGTTTCCTCGAGGATCGATCGCGTGTCGCGATAAGCGATATGTTGTGCTAGGTGTCCGATTGCCAGATCAGCACCGCGTGCCACGACCCCTTCAGAGGGCTCGAGGTCGCCACAAATCACACGGAAAAGGGTACTTTTCCCCGTACCGTTGCGCCCTACGAGCCCGATGCGGTCTCTTGCCCCAATCAGAAGCGAGATGTCTGAAAAGAGCTCCTCGCCTTGGAAGCGTACGCCGACGTGATCGAGTGATATCATAGAGTCTTTTGCTTTAGGGTGCAAAGGTAGGGAAAATTAAGGGGGCAGCGAAAGACCTCCCCCTTCGTATACACGACGCTATAATGATCACAAACAAAGTTTCGACCTAGGGATGCAACCAGCTACTCTGAGGTTTTATGATAAGGCGCGCATTGTTGTACGCCATTCTCAATGTCAAACACGTCCGTGCTGTATAAACATTTGCTCCGTCACTAACCCTCGCCACAACAAGAGCTAAATCAGGATTAGATGTACGCGAGGTCAAATTCAAAGGAAGCAATAATTGGATCCTTTCATTGTAGAACTGAGGTACGGCAAGAGTGTAATTGGCTCTAACACGTTTTTTACACTCCTCAATAGCTCCATCCAATCGTCTTATCATCTCATCATTAGGCAATTTTCGAAAGCTTTCTGGCAACCGGTTTTTATTTTTTTCATCGCCAATGATGTGATCTACTTGAGCTATCAACTCACAATTCGGATTAAATATCAAGTCCTCTGGATGCTCAAAATAGTTAGCTCGATCAGGCAACTCGCCCTTGAAAATATTGAGCAACTCCTCATCACTCCTTTTTAGAAAAGCTTTGAAATGATAGGGAGTATGAATAGACACTGTGTTTTTATCAAACAGGGCATAAATAGGCTCTAAATTTGGTGTAACAAGACCTGTATTAAAAGTACAAAACGAGTTATCATCCTTATATAAGATCTTACCTTCTGACAGAACTTTTCGGAATGTCTGTTCTAAGTAGTTCTTGAGTATAGGATAATGCTTAGGCGTATGTAATCCGAAATCCCATGGCTCTGGTGCAGCCAAATGCTTTGCGAGAAAGCTAATAGAGACATCAAAACGACTAAAGAACGCAAATTCAAATAGCGCCATTTTCCCTTTTTCCATGCGAAGACCCTCTCTAAAAAAAGATACCCACTTCAACTAGTGGGTATCTTGCTAAATATCAATTTATCTCAGTGTTCGTGAATTCAGCTATTGTTGTAAGTATCCGAAATATCCGTAACATCCAATGTTCGTGGATAGACCCACGCGTCTAAATGTTAAAAGAATGCTGTTCTACACAAAGGTACGACATTTTCCTACACAGCAAAACTTTCCAAGGAAAAATTCCTTACTTTTTTTCATCCTCCCCCCTACATCAACTCCGCACTTCGGCGTACGAACTTCGCGAGGGCTTCCCCCTTGAGCATGTTGTTAGCCAAGAGCGCCAAATCGATGAGCTGCTGCGCCAACGCATTGTGCAAACCATGAGCTCGGCAAAGCTCCGTACGCTCCTCGGCTATCAGATCGAGCCCCTCGTGAATCCGCTTGTGTTCGCTCTTCTCCTCCTCACTCTGGTCTTTCTCCTCCTTAGCGCCCACCTTTTCTTCAAAAGCTTTTTCTTCCTCGCGGAGGGGCTTTTCGCGCTCGTCTAGTGCTGCGAGTTGCCCACCGAGCGCCTCCTGCGCCTCACGCGTCAGACGCTCTACCAACGGGTGCGCCGTATTGAGCACAATGTTCACGCGGTCTGGGAAGCTGGCAAACATGTTGTACTGCGGACTCATCTGTGCCATGTCGCGCATCCGTCGCATAAACTCACTTTGTGTCACCACAGCTGGCAAGGCATCTGCCCCGAGATCTTCGAGGGAAACGGTGAAGCCCTTCCGCTCATCAAGAGCCCCATCCATCAGCGAGGTGAGCATCTTCTGCTCTGCCTCAGAAAGCGTCACGACGCGTTCCTCGCCTTTCTCTATCAGCTTATCCAACGTATCAGCATCTACGCGGACAAACTGTACATCCTTCAGCTTCTGCTCGAGGAAGTTCACCACGTGCGAATCGAGCTGTCCGCCCATCTGTAAGACATTGTAGCCACGCCCCTTTGCCCCCTCGATATAGCTCCACTGCTGTTCGGGGTCGGTGGTGTAGAGGTAAACCGTCTTACCGTCGCGATTCTTTTGTGCCTCTTCCACAGCCTTTTGATACTCCTCGTAGGTGTAGAACTTGCCGTCTACATCCTTCAAAAGGGCAAACTTCTCGGCACGCTCCCAGAACTTCTCGTTAGAGATAGAACCGTAGTCGACAAAGAGCTTCAAATCTTCCCACTTGGCTTCGTAAGCGGCACGATCTTCCTTGAATATCTCTTCCAAACGGTCTGCCACCTTCTTAGTGATGTGCGAAGAGATCTTCTTCACATTGCCGTCACTTTGCAGGTAACTACGCGACACATTAAGCGGGATGTCGGGCGAATCGAGCACACCGTGTAACACGGTAAGGAAGTCAGGCACGACCCCTTCCACCGAATCGGTCACAAAGACCTGATTGCAATAGAGCTGGATGCGGTTGCGTTGG
>CALHZE010000119.1 GCA_938040915.1 uncultured Bacteroidia bacterium
ATTTCAAATCCTCTTTTTAAGAGAGAAACCGAAAGAATAGAATGGGAGAATAAAGGAAGTCGTCTAAAAACAACCCTTTCTAGGGGCTTTTCTGGGTAGTAAAATGACCTACCCTTACGACGTCATCACGACGTCATCACGACGTCACCACGCTACCCTCCTAGGACTCTCACGGGGGCGAGGCAAGGAGATTAAGGAAAACATAAAGGAAAGATACCTCGCTACATTTTTCGACTTTTCCCTACCTTTGTTCCCAACCCTGCGCCATGGCATACCACGAACCTGTATTATTAGCCCGCTCTGTGGAGCTGCTCGCCATCCGCCCCGAGGGGGTCTATGCAGACCTCACGCTCGGGGGTGGGGGACATACGCGCGCCATCTTACAACAACTCGGTGAGCGAGGACGCCTGCTCTGCTTTGATCGCGATGCTGACGCCTTTACGAATCTACCTCACGACCCGAGAGTAACCCCCGTGCATGCCAATTATGCCCACCTCTGGCGCTGGTTACGCTACCTCGGTCTGAACCACCTTGACGGTGTCTTGATGGACTTGGGGGTCTCTTCCCACCACTTCGACGAACAGGCGCGTGGCTTTTCCTACCGTCTCGAGGCGCCCCTCGACATGCGGATGAACCAGCAGGGGACGTACACTGCTGCCGAGATCCTAGCTTCCTATCCTGAGGAAAGGCTCGCCGAGCTCTTTTTGCGTTACGGAGAGCTCCGCGCGGCGACGAAGTTAGCCCACACGATCGTCCTCGAGCGCGAGTCACGCCCCATCGCCACCACATCCGAGCTTGTGAACGTGGCGCAAAAGGCTTTGGGGAAGGCTGGGAGCTCGCCCAAACTGTTAGGGTGTATATTTCAGGCACTGCGCATCGAGGTCAATCAAGAGTTGGTGAGCTTGCAACGTCTTTTGCAGCAACTCCCTAGCTGCCTAGCCCCGCAGGGGCGTGTGGTCGTCTTAGCCTACCACTCGCTCGAAGATCATCTGGTGAAGAATTTCTTACGCGCTGGCAATTTTGATGGACGCCTCGAGCGCGATGTCTATGGTAATACGCAGCCGCCATTTCGCTTGATTTCTAAAGGAACGGAGCGCGCAGGAGAGGAAGAGCAGGAAGAGAACTCCCGCGCTCACTCCGTGCGGCTACGCGTTGCAGAACGAACCGATTGCTGATGAACGAAGCTCAACCCAACCAAACCCACGCGCCCGAGGAGTCTGTGCCACGCCCCGAGCAAGCCACCGCTGCCCCAAAAGAAAAGAATGAGCAGAAGAGATTTTCCTTCCCTGCCATCGATATCCAACGGATTGGGATTCTGCTCTGCATCCTAGGGGTGCTCTACATCACCATGCGCAATTACTACTACAAGATCTCCCGTGAAGAACAAAAACTCGTTGAGGAAGTAAATGAATTGAGCAGTGAGTCTAAAACCCTCTCTGCTGATTTGATGAGCCTGAGCAAAGAGTCTGAAGTTTCTAGGATGGTCAAAGAGCAGCAAATCGACCTAGAGGAGTCACGTCGCCCACCTATCCGCATCAAGTATTGCGAACGCTAAATCCCATGTCTCCCACTCCTCCGCAGAAGCTCGCCGCTCTCAGATTCTTTCAGGCGCTGTTAATCTTCTTGGTGCTCTTGACCTTTGGGGTCGTGGGGCGCATCCTCTGGATTCAGTATGTGAAGGGAGATGCCCTGCGGAGCGAAAACAAAGAGGCGGTCTTTTCTGTGCAGCGACTTGAGGCGAGTCGCGGGAATATCCTTGCCGAAGACGGGCGTATCTTAGCCACATCGATGCCGAGCTATGAGATTTATATGGATCTTGCGGCAAATGGGATGACCGACTCGCTTTTTCTTGCCAATATTGACGAGCTGGCTCGTTGCCTCGCGCGCTTCTTTGGCGATTACCCCGCATCGTGGTATCGTCAAAATCTTGTCGAGGCACGCATACAAAAAATACGGTATCACCCGATCGGGTCGCGTATGGTTAACCATTTTGAGCTAAAGGAGCTCAAAAACTTCCCGCTCTTTCGCGCACCTAAAGACTCGGGCGGCTTCATCTTCAACCTTAAGCCGAAGCGTCTGCAACCCCTCGGCATTCTCGCAAGTCGCACCATTGGGGCGCTAAATTCGGGCTCTGGTGTCGGGCTCGAGGGGGCATACAACGAAGAGCTCAAGGGGGAAGGGGGCTCGCGGATTGTGCGGCGCTTACCAGGTGGGTTGAAAATCCCCATCGGCTCCGAAGACCCGATCCCTGCACGAGACGGCTATGACCTCAAAACGACCATTGATATCAACCTGCAAGACGTGGTCTCGCGTGCCTTGCGAGACCAGCTTCGGCACCACGAAGCCGAGCACGGTTCCGTCGTGGTAATGGAGGTTAAGACGGGCGAGATCAAGGCCATCGCGAACTTGACGCGAACCGAAGGCGGAGACTATTTCGAGGGGTTTAACTATGCCGTCGGAACCAGCTCTGAGCCAGGGAGTACCTTCAAACTTGCCGCGCTGATCTCCCTTTTGGAAGACGGTAAGGTCTCTTTGGATGACACGGTCGACACGGGGAATGGACAATTCCGAGTCTATGACCAAGTCATCTCCGACACCAAGCCGGGAGGATATGGGGTCTTGACTGTGCAGCAGATCTGGGAGCTCTCTTCTAACGTCGGGGTCGCCAAGTTGATGATGAAATACTACCAAGGGCATGCCGACGACTTTGTAGCACACCTTCATGCGATGCACTTAGACCAACCGCTCGGGTTGCCCATCTTGGGCGAGGGACGTCCCTATATCAAATCAACCAAAGATACCCTGTGGTCTGGCGTCTCACTCCCCATGATGAGCATCGGCTACGAGGTGCAGCAGACGCCGCTGCAGGTGCTGACTTTTTACAATGCCATCGCTAATGACGGTTGTATGGTGCGTCCGCGTTTCGTGCGCGAGCTCCTGTACCACGGGCGTGTCTTGAAACGTTTCAAGAGAGAGGTCATTGACCCCGCTATCTGTTCGCGCGAAACGATAAAGCAAGTAAAGCAAGTCTTGCAGGGGGTGGTGCAGTCGGGCACGGCGCGCAATCTCCAAACGGCGGTGTATACTATTGCGGGGAAAACGGGGACTGCGCAGATCGCGCAAGGAAAAGAGGGTTATCGCAGTGCGGGTAAGACCGATTATCAAGCCTCTTTTGTGGGCTATTTCCCTGCCGATGAGCCCCGTTATTCGTGTATCGTGGTGGTAAACTCGCCTACCCAGAGTGGCTATTACGGCAACGTGGTGGCGGGGCCGATCTTCCGCGAAATCGCAGAAAAGGTCTATGCTACACGAAACGAATGGTTTCCGTGGTATGTAGACAACGAAACGGAGAGGCATATCCCATCCACGAAGTCTGGCTATAAGCACGATTTATTGGAAGCTTTCAATATCCTCGATTTGGATTATGTCGACGAGTCCGGGGGGGCAAAATGGGTCAATACGACCAAGCGGGGCAATCAGATTGTGGTAACCGCCCACCCGATCGTAGCGGGGTACGTGCCTAACGTGGTGGGCTTCCCCTTGTCTGACGCTCTATTCTTGTTGGAGAATGCGGGGCTTCGGGTCTCCTTCCGCGGTCGAGGAAGTGTCAGGAGACAGAGCATTGAGCCAGGACGCCCTGTGGTAAAGGGGCGTCGTATCATCTTGGAGATGAGCGTCCCCAATTGACCCTAGGAGCTAAGGGGGCGTCGGTTAACCGCCCTAGGCGCGGGGTGTATTGTGCAATCGTTGCGGTTTTGCCTTAGCCCTATCAAATCCTTACCTTTGTGCTATCAAAACCTCGTTGGGTGATGGAAGTGGAACTGTATACGCGCCTCACTGATCTCCTCGTGGGGGTCAACCTAGCAAATCGTCGTGGCAAATGCCCTGAAACGGTCGCCGCCGTTACAGCTGATTCGCGTCGCGTGGTCGTGGGGGGCTGCTTCGTTGCGTTGGTGGGTACAAGTGTCGATGGGCACGACTATATCGATAAGGCTATTGCGGCGGGCGCAGCTCTCATCGTCCACCAATACGATCTTGCGCACTACGTCGAGGGGGTCGCTTACCTCCAAGTGTCCGACACAGGCGAGGCTTTTGGGGTAATAGCGGGTAATCTTTACGGCAACCCAAGCCGTAAGCTAAAATTGGTGGGGGTGACGGGCACGAATGGGAAAACCTCGGTCGCCACCTTCCTTTACCGTCTCGTGGAGTTGATGGGCGAGCGCGCCGGACTCGTCTCCACGGTTGAGAATCGGGTGCACGACCGCGTCCTCCCAACGCAGTTTACAACCCCCGCGCCGTTAGAACTGCAAGAGCTTTTAGCACAGATGGTCGCAGCGGGGTGTCGCTATGCGTTTATGGAGGTGAGTTCGCACGCTTTGGCACAACAACGTGTGGCGGGTGTATACTTTGCCGGTGGTATTTTTACCAACCTAACGCGCGATCACCTCGACTATCACGGTACGGTGCAGGCATACCGCGATGCGAAAAAGCTCTTCTTTGACCACCTCCCCCAAGGGAGTTTTGCTCTTTCTAATGCAGACGACCCCAATGGGGCGTTTATGTTGCAAAACTGTAAGGCGCGGAAAGAATATTACTCCCTCACACGCCTCGCGTATGTGCGCTGCGAGCTCCTGAGTCAGGAACTCGAGGGGATGTTGGTGCGCCTCAACGGGGTTGAGTTACACCTCCCGCTCTTGGGGCGTTTTAATGCTTACAATATCTCGGCGGTCTACGGTGCGGCGTGTCTGTTGGGCTTTGACCCTGCCGAGGTACAGCGTTTGTTGACACTATTGCGCCCCGTGCGAGGACGTCTTGAGTATATGCCGATTGCTGGGCGGGTCGGCGTGGTCGACTTTGCGCATACGCCAGACGCTATCGAAAAGGTGCTAGAAACACTCACCGACATTTTGCCGCGTGGAGCATCTATCATTGGGGTCATTGGGGCAGGAGGAGACCGCGATCACGGTAAACGCCCGCTGATGGCTGCAGCGGCGGTGAGGTATTGTGCAAAGCTCATTCTGACTTCTGACAATCCGCGACACGAATCGCCCGACGCTATCATAGAGCAGATGTTTGAGGGGATTCCCAAGGAGGAGCGTGTGCGGGTGATTCGGAATGCCGATCGGAGAGAGGCGATTCGCACGGCCGTTGCGCTTTCCTCGCCGCGAGACTTTATTTTAGTTGCCGGCAAGGGGCACGAGGCATATCAGCAAGTCGGGGATGATAAATTGCCCTTTGACGATGTCACAGAGCTTCGCAAGGCGTTGGAGGCGATGTGTGGATAACCGGTAGCAAGAGGGCGAGATGTTTTACCACCTATATTTACTTTTCGAAGGCTGGGACATCCCTGGGTTAGGGCTGTTGCAGTATCTTTCATTCCGTGCCGGAATGGCCTTTCTTGTCTCGTTATTGCTCTTGATCCCCTTTGGGCATCGGGTAATACGGCGTTTGCAACGCAACCAAATTGGCGAGGAAATCCGCGACTTGGGGCTGGAAGGGCAAATGGCCAAGAAGGGGACACCCACTATGGGGGGGCTCTTGATTGTGGCGGCGACGTTGCTCCCGACGTTGCTTTTTGCGAACCTGTCAAATGCCTATCTGCTGATCATGTTGGTCGCAACCCTCTGGTTGGGGCTTTTGGGTGGGCTTGACGACTACATTAAGGTCTTCAAACACCGTAAGGCGGGGCTTAATGGGTGGTGTAAGGTTGCGGGGCAAGTCGCGCTCGGGCTCTTTGTAGCCTTGGTATTGTTCTTAAGTCCGGAAACGGGGGTGCGTCCTCAAACAGTTAAGGCGCGAGTCTCGCAGGAAGAGGTGGTGAAAGACGGTGTCGTGGCGAATGGCGAAGGGGACGGGAGCGAAGTTGCGCCCTCCACATTGCCGGCTCTAGACAAGGCGCTCACGACGACCATCCCCTTTTTCAAAAACAACGAGTTAGACTATCGTTGGTTAGTGCCCTTCTCGGGCACTCTTGGCGATGTCGTCGCGTGGTTGCTCTTTGCCGTGGTCGTTGTGCTCATCGTGACCTCGGTCTCTAATGGTGCAAACCTCACCGACGGGCTCGATGGTTTGGCGGCAGGGGTAAGTGTCCCGATCGTGGCGGTCTTGGGGCTTTTTGCCTATCTGTCGGGGAACGTCATTTATGCCAGTTATCTGAATATCGCGCACATACCCAATGTGGGCGAATTGCTCGTTTATATGGGTGCGCTCGTGGGTGCGCTCGTGGGCTTCTTGTGGTATAATGGGTACCCCGCGCGCATCTTTATGGGCGACACGGGGAGCTTGACAGTAGGGGGGGTTATCGGGGTCTTTGCTATATTGGTCAGAAAAGAGCTGATGTTGCCTATCTTGTGCGGGGTTTTCTTGGTAGAGAGCCTCTCGGTGATGATGCAAGTGGCTTATTTCAAGTATACGCGGCTTCGGTTTGGCGAGGGGCGTCGGATCTTCCTCATGTCGCCACTACACCACCATTACCAAAAGAAGGGAATCCCCGAATCGCGGATCGTACTCCGTTTCTGGATTGTGGGGTTGCTCCTTGCGGTGCTTACGATTGTAACGCTGAAGGTGCGCTAATCTGATAAACTAGGTCTGTTATGCAAAGATTTGTTGTGGTGCTTGGTGCAGGAGAAAGCGGGATGGGTGCGGTCTATTTAGCCCAGAAGAAGGGGGAAAAAGTCTTCTTGAGCGATGCGGGGCTCATCTCACCCGCACACAAAGCAGAGCTAGTGGCATGGGGCGTGCCTTATGAAGAGGGGGGGCATACTTTTGAACGGATGAAGGAGGCTGATCTTGTTGTAAAGAGCCCCGGAATACCCGACTCGGTCGAGGTTGTGCAGGCATTGCGTGCGGAGGGCATCCCTGTGGTTTCTGAGATTGAGTTTGCGGCTTCATATTCGCCCGATGCTAAGTGGTTTTGCATTACGGGAAGTAACGGGAAGACCACCACGACAACCCTTGTTTACGAACTCTTACGTGCGGCACACTTCGATGTGGTGATGGCAGGAAACGTCGGGCGAAGCCTCGCACGCATCGTGGCTGACGAGCACCATGACTATTATGTCCTAGAGCTTAGTAGTTTCCAGCTCGACGGGATGTATCGTTCCCGTGCCAATGTGGCGATTTTGCTTAACATTACCCCCGACCACCTCGACCGCTACGAGCATGACATGCGGCGCTATGTCGCCTCGAAGTTCCGTATTTGTCAGAATCAGACGCGCGAAGACGTTTTCATCTACAACGCTGATGATGCCGAGATTATGCACTATATGCAGAAGTATCACCCATCGCAAGCGAAGTCACTCCCGATTTCTAAAAGCAGTGGGCGGGATGCGCTCGGGGCGCGGAAACTCAAATTGCTTTCTCAGGAGTCTCTTGCGCTTAAGGGACTACACAATCGGTATAATGCTACCGCGGCGGTATGTGCTGCGATGGTGGCGGGTGTCGCAGATGAGGTAATAGCCGAGGTTTTGAATTCTTTTCATGGTATTGAGCACCGCTTAGAGTTTGTGAGGGAAGTCGATGGGGTGCGCTATATTAACGACTCGAAGGCGACGAACGTAGATTCTGTCTGGTATGCCCTCGAGAGCATGACCACGCCTGTGGTGTGGATTGCAGGGGGAACGGATAAGGGGAATGACTATGCCCCGCTCAAAGACTTTGTCAAAGAAAAGGTGCATACGCTTATTTGCCTCGGGGTGGATAACCGGAAGTTGATTGGTGACTTTGGCGGGTTGGTCGATCATCTGGTTGAGGTCGATTCGGCGCAGGCGGCGGTTGCGAAAGCACGAGAATTTGCCCATGCGGGGGATACGGTGCTCCTTTCGCCCGCGTGTGCTAGCTTCGACCTCTTTAAGAACTATGAGGATCGGGGACGTCAGTTCAAAGACTCTGTTTTAGCACTATGAAAGAAGGGATGAAGCCCAGCAAGGGGCATTATTATTTTCGCGGCGACAAGCAAATCTGGATTATTTCCTTTATACTGGTGCTCATCTCTGTGGTGGAGGTCTATAGCACCACCTACGCGTTGGCATATAGTGAGTATGGCGGCGACACCATGAGGGTTCTCGGCAAGCATATTCTGTTTTTGTCGGTGGGGGCGTTTGCGATGTTCACTTTTCAGATGATCCCGATAGGGAAGCTTGCCAAGCTTTCTGGTCTGATGCTCTTCGTGATGTTTTTCGTCTTGCTTTTTACACTCATATTTGGGGTGGAGATCAATCATGCGCGTCGTTGGATAGATATTATGGGGTTCACTGTCCAGCCTTCGGAGTTTGTGAAAATCCCGCTGATACTCTACGTGGCTTATATTTTAGCAGAGAAGCGAAAGCAATTGGAGAGTCTTAGTTACATCGTTGTGTATCTCTTTGCGGTGGTGGTCTTGATTTGCGTGGTAATTGTACCCGCTAGCTTGACTATGGGGGTCTTTCTGTTTAGTGTCTGCTTTATTATGATGTGTTTCGGGCGGATACCGCGCCGTTATCTTTTGGGCTTCCCTTCTGTTTTGTTGCTCTCTTTTGTCGTTTTTCTGTGGATCGTACCCAAGATAGACAATCTCCCCACGAAACTTACCAAGCGTGTTACGACGTGGCGATCGCGTATCGAGAATTTTGTATCATCAGACAAGGAGGTGCTCACAGAAAAAGAGCGGGATGCGCAAGCGCAAAGTAAGAGTGCACAGATCGCAATAGCCAATGGTTTGTTGTGGGGAAAGGGACCCGGAAATGGGACACAGATGATGACCCTCCCTGTGGGGTATGCTGATTTTATTTTCGCCTCGCTCGTTGAGGAAGGTGGGCTCATTACCGCGATCATGGTGATGTTTCTCTACCTCTGGCTACTGTATCGCATCTATGTCATAATGCGCGAGAGTCGACGCCCATACTATCTCTATCTTTGCGGAGGCTTTGGGGTCTTGATCGGCTTGCAAGCTTTTGCGCATATTTGCATCACTGTGGGGCTGATGCCTGTAACGGGGCTAACCCTACCACTTGTGAGTCTTGGGGGCTCGTCTAGCGTCGTGACCTGTATTGAGCTCGGGATCATACAGAGTGTCGCGCGTCAACAACGGAAAGAGTTGTATGAGGGGGAAAAACAAGATGTTGTCTAGAGTGTTGATTGCGGGGGGCGGCACAGGGGGGCACATCTTCCCAGCGCTCGCGATGGGGAAGGCATTAAAAGCCGAGTTCCCTGATCTGGAGCTCCTTTATGTTGGGGCGCTGGGGCGTATGGAGATGGAGAAAGTCCCCGCTGCAGGTTTCCGCATTGAGGGGTTACCTATTGTGGGAGTGCCGCGCCGGAAGACTCCTGCCGCGTTATGTCGTTTTGTTTGGCAGTGGTATCGCAGTTACCGCATGGCAAAGCGGATTGTGAGCACGTTTAACCCTGATGTCGTGGTCGGTGTGGGGGGGTATGCAAGCGTGCCGGCGATGCAGGCGGCACAACGTCTAAGAATCCCGACGCTGATCCAGGAACAGAATAGTTTTGCCGGTAAAGCTAACCGTATGCTCGCCAAGAGGGCGGCTAAGGTCGCAGTGGCTTATGGAGGGATGGAGCGTTACTTTCCACAAGAAAAGCTCGTCTTGACGGGTAACCCCGTGCGAGAAGAACTTTTGAAAGCTTTGCCGCCTCGGGAGGAGGCTTGTGCCTATTTGGGCTTGCCGGCGACCACAACGAATATTCTGGTGCTCGGGGGAAGTCTTGGTGCTACGCGTCTGAGTGAAGCGATCCTTGCGCATGCGTCGGAAATCGGGCGTCGCTCGGATGTCACGGTTTTGCTGCAAACAGGGGCTGCTGACTTTGATAAGATGCAGGCGCTCGCTAACGCACAAGGCGCGAGCGAAAACCTACATCTTGTCCCATTTATTGCGCGGATGGATTATGCATACGCGGCGGCCGATCTCATCGTTTCGCGTGCTGGAGCGATTGCTATCTCAGAACTCTCGCTGATTGCACGTCCCCTCATTTTAGTCCCTTCCCCCTACGTGGCAGAGGATCATCAAACCAAAAATGCGCGTGTACTTTCAGAGGTTGGGGCGGCTATTTTAGTGCCTGAGTCGGAAAGTCGAGATGGGCTTTGGCACGCGGTCGAGGGGCTCTTGAAAGACGAAAAGCGGAGGTTAGTTATGACACTGTCTTTGAGTCATTTGGCTAAGCCCAGTGCATCAAAAGATTTAGCACAGATCATCGCCTCGCTTGCAAAACTGTAGACAGAGTGTCGATAACCCTCTCTCTTTTGTTCGTAAGTTATTCTGTACTGTTTATAAGGGGTTTTGCGCTCTATTGGTAAAATTACCTATTGCCGTTTCGTTTCCTTCACTTTACCTTTAGGAAAAATTCCCAAGCCCAAGAGCATGGGATAACTGTTGTCTTTTGGTTGCCGACTGTAAAGAGTGTTCTAAACGATGGCTACACATACACTAGACTTATCGCAGATCTCACGTGTCTATCTCTTAGGCATCGGAGGGATCGGCATGAGTGCGTTGGCACGTTACTTTTTACACCAAGGCTTGCGCGTGGCGGGCTATGACCTGACGCAAACACCTCTTACCGAACAGCTCTCGCGCGAGGGAGTTAGTGTCCACTATACGGATGGGGAGAAGTTTGTACCGCGGGAGTTTTGTTCTCTAGACCCCCACACGTTGGTTATCTACACGCCCGCATTACCCAGCGACTCAAAGGAGATCTGCTTTTTCGAACGACTCGGTTACCGGCTCTATAAACGTGCGGAGGTGCTCGGGGTTTTGGCGCAAGATCGGCGCGTCTTTGCTATCGCTGGCGCCCACGGGAAGACCACCACGACCACATTGTTGATGTACTTGCTCTCGCAGAGCGAGGGGTGTGATGCGCTCATGGGGGGGGTTAGTCTTAACCTTGGTTCGAACCTCTATCTGGGAGATAAAGGGAAACGTAACCTCGTGGTAGAGGCTGACGAGTATGATCGCAGCTTCTTGCACCTCTTCCCCTACGTGACGATTGTGACCTCAATGGCAGCAGACCACCTTGATGTCTACGGCTCGTTTGATAGCCTCGTACAGACATTTCGCCAGTTTGCTAAGCAGAATACCCAGAAAAAGCTGATAGTCCAGCAGACCGCACAACGCTACTTCCTCGATCAGGGGTTGGAGATCACAACCTACGGATATTCGGAGGAGTGTGATTACTGGGCTACGAATATCGAGGGGCAGGGGAGTGAAACGCGCTTCTGTTTCCACAATCACCGTGGTGACGCGATGGAGGTGGTATTGGGAATCCCAGGCAGTTATAACGTAGAGAACGCGATGGCGGCGCTTGTCGCGTGTGAGCAGGTGGGCATTGATGTGAAAGGCATAATCCCCACGTTGCGGAATTTCAAGGGGGTGCAGCGGCGATATGAGATCTGCTATCAGTCTGAAAAGATGGTCTATATCGATGACTATGCGCACCACCCTGACGAATTGCGGTCGATCATTACTGCGACGCGAAAGCGTTATCCTAACCGTCGTCTGACGGGGATTTTTCAACCTCACCTCTACACACGGACGCGTGACTTTGCGAATGACTTCGCCTTTGCGCTTTCAGATCTGCATACGTTGCTCCTGCTACCGATTTACTCGGCACGTGAGACCCCGATCGACGGTGTCTCGTCAGAAATGTTGTTACAGCTTATCCCGAGTCATGTCGAAAAAATGCTCGTTGCGCCAGAGCAGCTCTATGACGTCCTCGAGGTTTTGCCGATCGAGATCTTGTTAACCCTTGGGGCGGGAAATATCGGGGCGATGCCGCCGCGTATTGTCGAAGTGCTGCAAAAAAAGGAGGGCAAGGTCTGATGAAGTGGAGATATATCGTGCTGCTTTTTGTGCTTTTATCGTCCCTTTTGGTCTTGATCTTTGGGGTGCGTTATGCAAATGCAGAAGCTGGGGAGCTTCGGTGCACGTCGCTCGACGTTAAGATTTTAGATAGTGCAGAGTTAGCTTTTGTAACGACGTCGCGTGTCTCTCATTTCTTGCACGACAATTATCCAGACTTGGTGGGGAAACACCTCTTGGAGATCAACACCGCCGAGTTGGAGAGTGCCCTCAAATCGATGAGCGGGGTTGAGGAGGCGCAGGTCTATTATGGCGTAGATGGTCTTTTGCGAGTCGATTTGAAACAAAGGAAACCCCTCTTCCGTATAGTAGCAAGGACGGAAGAATCTTGTTACGTGGATCACGAGGGGTATACGTTTCCCGTCGATCATTACTACGCGGCACATGTGCCCGTCGTAACAGGAAATATCAGAAAGCCGGATGGAGGGTTGCTCCGTCTCTCAGACTCCGCTTTCACTGGGCTTATACCACCGAAAGATAGCATCTCACTCTGCAAAGAGAAGAATTGGGGAGATCTGTTTGAGCTGTTGCTTTTTCTGGAATCTGACAGTTTTTGGAGATCTCAGTTTGCGCAAGTGTATGTCGACAGTTGGTCGCGCATAGAACTTATTCCTAGGGTCGGTAGTCAGTTGATCGTGTTGGGGGGGATAGAAAACTACCGCTACAAGCTAAACAAACTCTACTCGTTCTACAATTCCCTACTGACAGACGAGCGATCGGAGCAGTATGCCGTGATAGATTTGCAGTATAGCAATCAAGTCGTGTGCCAGCGTCGTTGATGGCTTTTTGGGCGAGGCAAAAGGGTCTAATCTTGTTAATTCTCTCTCTGGGCAATGAAGAAGTATCACGCCGTTTTGGATATTGGCACCTATAAAATGGTCTTGGCGCTGCGCTTGATTGATGATGAGGCAGAGCAACGAGAACGGTGGGTGTATGCCGTCGCCAAATCTCAAGGTTTAAGAGATGATGGGTTGCCCCGAAATAGAGACCATTTGTTGAAC
>CALHZE010000120.1 GCA_938040915.1 uncultured Bacteroidia bacterium
CTGCATCTCTAAAAATCCTCCTGTTTTTAGAGTCAACTTTTTTCAGGATAAGACAAGTAGGGGCGTAGCACGCTACGCCCCTACAAAAAACTGGGATACAGAGGGTTAAAAAGACGGGCGGGGAAGAAAGAGAGGCGAAGGGGGGGTAGAAGGAAGGCTTGTACTAGGGCAAAGCGTCTTTTTTGACTTGGAGGAGCTCGATGCCGTGACGAGCACATGCCTCAGCAAGTGCGGCATGAAAGGCATAAGCAACGCTCCCCACCATTTTGAGTGCGCGATTGTTGCCACAGACGTTGGGTAAGACTAGGGACGTGACATACGTATCCATACCTTGCGCCACAAGATTCGCACAATAAGGGTCGTCAAGGTGACGGCTCAGGAAGGGGGCAAAGCTCGCCAAGAACTGATTAGGTCGCTCGCCACGAAAGAGACGTTGCATCACGGGCTCGGTCGACTCGACGTGTGTGCCACAAGGGATCAGCCCCAGCGGACGCCCATACTCCTCATAAAGCGCATTCGCAAGGACGGGGGCAAGCGTCCCATAGAGCCAGTCGCGCAAAAGATGTCGCCCGAGCCACGCCCCACTCCCCTCATCGCCCAAGAGATAACCTAAGGAAGGACGGGCGTAGTCGACCGTCTTACCATCAAAAAAGCCTGCGTTGCTTCCGGTGCCGATAATCCCCACAATACCCTTACTTGAGCCCCACATAACCCGCGCCGCCCCCATCATGTCAGAATCGACAAGGACGGAGGCTCGAGGGAAGAGCCGTTCGAGGACGGTCTGTATGCGCCACGGCGCTTGGTCGGCCGCGCACCCGGTTCCATAGTACTCCACCGATGTGACGCGTAAGCAATAATCAGTAGAGGGGAACGCGGCGCGCAACTTGGCGTCAATCTCCTCCTCGGTAAGGTAGAGGGGACTTAAGCCCTCGATATGGAACTGGTATTCGACACCGTTTTTTTCGTCCCTGACAAACCACTTTAGCGAGGTACCCCCCGCATCGGCTAGTATATGTATACCCATCTCTGTACTTCTTTTGCGTGGCTAAAGGTACGAAATTAACGTATCTAAAGCAACGGAGTGCGACCCTTTTAAGAGCACGAGTCCGTCGGAATAGTGCCCGAGTTGGAGATGGCGGATGCACTCTGTGGTCGATGGAAAGTAGAGGGCTTGTGAGCGCTTTTCCCACAGCGAGCCGATATACCAGACCTCGAGGTTGGGGTGGGTGGCAAGGTGTTCTTGTATGGAACGGTGGGCGGCTGGAGCGGCTTCGCCCAACTCGCGCATTTCCCCCAAGATGAGGAGTCGCTTGCCCGTCGTGGGGATTTGGAGGAAGCTCTCTATGGCGAGGCGCATACTCGTGGGGTTGGCGTTGTAGCAATCGACAATGAGGCGATTGCGGTGCGTGTGGAGTAACTGGGAGCGGTGGAGGTGTGGCTGATAGGCCGCGAGGGCGCGACATCCTTGCTCGAGCGGCACGTTGAAATAATGCCCGACGTGGAGGGCGGCGAGCGCATTGATCGCGTTGTAGACGCCCACAAGGTGGGTTTTGCAGGTGAGGGCGTGGCGTTGCCACGTGAATGAGAAGTCTAGCGTCCCCTCTGCCCCGACGTGCGACTCAACGGTATATGCAGCCAGTGAGTAGCGACTCGCCGCGCAACCGAGGTGCAGCCGCTCGGCCTCGCGAGCCACGAGCGGGTCGTCTTCGCGCACAAAGCCTAATCCGTTGTGTGCCTTGAGATAGGCAAAGAGTTCGCTTTTGGTTTGCGCAACGCCCTCGAGCGAGCCGAAGCCCTCGAGGTGCGCCTCGCCGATGGAGGTAATGAGCCCGTGGGTTGGTTCGGCGATGTCACACAAGGCGGCAATTTCGCCAGGGTGGTTTGCTCCCATTTCGACGATAGCAAACTCGGTATCGCGGGGGATGGCGAGGAGGGTCAGCGGGACGCCGATCGCGTTGTTGAAGTTTCCCTCGGTGGCGGTCACTCGATATTGTGAGGAGAGGACGGCTCGTAGGAGCTCTTTGGTAGTTGTCTTGCCGTTGGTGCCCGTAACGCCTAAGACAGGGCAACGGAGGGTGTGGCGGTGGAGGTTGGCGACCTCGGCGAGGGTTCGCGCGACGTCGGGTACGACCACGACGCCCTTTTTCCCTTGCAAGTCGGGCTTGTCGACCACGGCGAGGACTGCGCCTCGCGCCAAAGCCTCCTCGGCAAAGTCGCCCCCATTTACCCGTTCGCCCGGCAAGCCGAAAAATAACACCCCAGGGCGCACCTTACGGCTATCGGTCTCTACGCCGACGGCGTAGTGGGCGTAAATCTGTTCAGAGATTGGGTCTATTGTCATCATCCTAACTCGGTAAGTCTCTACAAAAGTACACAGATAAGCGTGAGGTGGTGGGGGTGCGGCACTTCTTAGAATTGTTCTATATAACTATCTTTGCTGCGGGTGTAGATGTTCTACATTCCACTAAGACGAAAAACAGAAATGGAGATAAAGACTTTTCTATGGGTTGTGGTGCTCACCCTTGCTGGGGGCGTAGCGTTGGCTTCTGGTGTGGTGCGCCAAGAGCAACGCGAGACGATGATTTACGGGAAGATCAGCTGTCACGGCAACGGCGTACCGCTCGCCACGATAGCGTTGGAAGGCACGAGTGCGGGGACGTCGTCAGACACTGATGGTCATTACCGCCTTCGGAACATTCACGAGGGGCGTCATACGCTGATGGTTCGCTGCATTGGTTACCACGACTTTTCTCAAGAGGTGAACCTAACGCCTGGGCAACAGCTCGAGCTCGATATTGCGTTGAAAGAGGACTTGTTGGAGATGGACGCGGTGGTCGTGACAGGCGACAAAGAGGCGCTCCGGCGTCGTGAGACCTCGACCATTGTCAACACCGTGAGTCCGCGCCTGCTGCGCGCGGCAAGTGCTCGCACCATTAGCGAGGGGCTGACCTACATCCCTGGGGTACGGATGGAGAACAACTGTCAGAACTGTGGATTTAATCAGGTGCGTCTCAACGGCTTGGCTGGGGAGTATACACAAGTTTTGGTCGATGGTTACCCGATATTTAGCGGTCTGATGGGGGTGTATGGGATGGAGCTCATCCCCTCGAACATGATCTCTCGCGTCGAGGTACAACGCGGTGGGGGGAGTGCCCTCTATGGGAGTAACGCAGTGGCGGGGACGGTCAACATCATCCTCCAAGATCCACAGACGAACACATTTGAGGCGGGGGGGAGCACGGCCTTCTCGGGTGTTGGGGTCGGTAAAGGTGGTGCGGTGACGCCAGACTATAACGTTTCGTTCAACTCGTCAAACATTTTAGAGAACAACAAGACGGGGCTCGCCGTATATGGCAACTATCGTCACCGGATGGCGTATGATACCGACGGGGATGGTTACTCAGAGTTCCCGCGGCTTATCAATGGGACGATTGGGGCGCGTCTTTTCCAACGCGTCAGCGAGCGGGGGAAACTCTCTCTCTCCTACTTTCACATTACAGAAGATCGGCGGGGCGGTGACCAGTTAGACAAGCCGGCACACGAGGCCAATATCACCGAGCAGCCTCGCCACAACGTCAATAGCGGTTCGTTAGTCTACACCCTTCTTACGCGAAGGAACGACCAGCTCACGTTCAATACCTCGGTGATGAACGTCGACCGCGACTCGTATTACGGGGGGATCTCTAGTGGTCACCCGCTCAAGGACTATGGTCTCACGACGAACCTAAGCTACAGTTTCGGGGGGCAATATGCCGCACATTTCGGCGATGGGACGTTGCTCGGAGGCATAGACCTCAACGGCGAGCAACTCAAGGACTCAAAGCCAGGGAATCTAGATTATAGCACGACGCCAGCGACCGAGAACCCGACGCTCGTGGTCGCCGACCAGAAGACCCAAACGGTGGGAGGTTTTCTACAGTATAGCCACAAAATCGGGGTGACGACCCTGACGCTCGGTAGTCGTCTCGACCGTTATGATATTTACGAACGGGGCGATGAGAAGAACCCGTCGCACCAAGGGGCATTTGTGCCCGTGCCGCGTGCGAGTGTGCTGGTCAATCTCCTCCCCACGCTACAGCTTCGTGCGAATTACTCAATGGGTTACCGGAAGCCTCAGCTATACAATGAGGAGTTGCACGTAGAGGTAGCGGGGGCTCGACAGATTGTGCAACGAATCTCCAACGATCTACGGCGCGAGACGTCGCACAGTGGGATGCTCTCGCTCGACTTTCGGCAGGAATTTGCCAAACACGGCGTAGGGCTCTTATTGGAGGGATTTTACACCCGTCTGAGCGATGCGTTTATTAACATCCGTCACGACGAGGATGCTAATGGCGTGGTGTTACTCGAGCGTAGTAATCACAGCAGTGGCGCCCATATCTATGGAGTAAACCTCGAAGGGAACTATGCATTTGCTCCCAACTTTGCGGTAAAGCTCGGGGGGACAGTGCAACGAGGGGAGTATCTGGGTGATGTGCCTGCGGAGCTCAACAGTGGACAACGCGCCTTTCTTCGTGCCCCCGACGTTTATGGTTTTGTAATGACCACGTGGCGTTTTCTCCACGCCTTTAGCCTAGATGGGACGTTTAACCTTACCGGACCGATGACCGTGGTTTATGAGGGCTCACAAGCGCGCGACGAGGCTGAGAAGGCGAGGCTGGTAGCAGACGGCTATGCGTTACGGACGACGCCGTGGTTTTATGATTTAGGGTTAAAGCTGGGTTATGACTTTCATCTCTGGGGGGCAACCTTTCAAGTGTACTCGGGGGTAAAGAATCTTTTCCATTCCTATCAAGAGGACTTTGACAAGGGCGCGGAGCGTGCCTCGAGTTATGTGTATGGACCGATGTTGCCGCGTACGGTATATGTCGGTTTTAAGTTGAGCCACTAAAAGAATCGTAGTTCGTCACGCTGGATGGCGCGGGGTAGGCGGCGACAAGCGAATAAGAGAGGCTCAGACAGGCGCGCAAAAGAACGTACACACGCGATGGGCGTCCGTACAAAAGACCGTTTGGTGGATAATGTACGTCGTTGCTGGGTAAGAGCGTAACATGCTGCGCCCCTACGAACTTGTATCGTTACGGTTACCAACGAATAACGAGCCTTGCGGCGGGGCGTAACCCCCGTGTAGGCATATCCAAAAAGAAACGCGACAGAAGCGCCCGCTTCTGTC
>CALHZE010000121.1 GCA_938040915.1 uncultured Bacteroidia bacterium
GCCGTGCGAGCGGCTACGGCGACGCTCGGCGTTACGAAGGAAAAGGTCTCTTCGCAAGAAGTAAGCAACGCGCTCCACGCTTTTGAGCATAGTGCCGATGGTGCGTGGATGAAAGATGCGCGTAATCTCTTGGGCAAGACCAAAGAGGCGGTGCAACTCTATATGGTCAACGACGAGGGGGCGTATCTCTATGACCCATCATCGCGTTCGTTGAACCTCGTGGCAGAGGGCGACTTCCGAGCACAGCTTCTCGAAGAGAACAAGAAGTATGAGGGGTCAAAGGTGCTCCTCCTTGCGGGGCAGACCCTCGAGTCGTTTGCTAAGGAACAGCTTGAGGGGGGCGCGAACAAGCTCCTTGGCGAAGAGAAAAAGAATGACAGTAACGCAGAGGAAGCAACGGAGGGCGAGGCTAGCTACCCCACGACTTTCCAGCCCGGTAAGGTCTTTATTTTCCTAGGGGCAAAGAGTTACGTCTTTAACTAGGGAAAGGTAAATTTATCACACGAGCGTTTCCTTCGGCGCGAACTTGCGGGCATCTCGGGCGGACGCCCCTATGAAGGCAGCGAGTCTGTGTTGGGACTCACAAGGATAGGCGTATGGTGTACACCATACGCCTTTTCCATTTCTAGGGCTATGTCGTGGAGGAAGAGCATGACGTGGGGGAGTAGCTCCTCATAGTGATTGGTGAGCACGTCGCGCACAAGGGCACTCCCGTCAGGGAGTGAGGTCGTGCGTGCCATGATGTCAAGCGACTCGCAGATGCCCTCTATGCGGCGGTAACGGTAGAGCCGATTGTCGCGGATGAGGGAGGGGAGTTTCTGTTTCCAGAAGGGCGGTAGCCACTTCCAGCGCATGACCATCTGGAAGTAGAAATGGTAAATGAAGGGGCGCAGGCGCGCTTGAGAGAGTTGACCCCACTCGCGACACAAGAAGTGATCGAGCACGACGTCAAGCACGACGCCCGCATATTTCTGATAGGCGGGGCGAAAGAAGGTGCGACACTCGGCCATGGCGGGGTGAGAGTCAGTGCAGTAGTCGATGGCGCGGTGCATCATGATCCCACGCTGGATGTCGGGTGGGTAAAAGTCTAACGGAATCCCCTTGATGTGGTCGGCGATGAAGTTGCCAAACCGGAGACTGGGGTCGCGCCCTGCTAGGTATAAGTGTCCGAGGAAGTTCATAAGACCAATGCGTCTTTCGGGTGTTTAAGAGAACACGGCGTATGTGTTGTGCGTATTACCTTTGTGTCTCTTTAGTTTAGAACGTCTCAATGCTCTTTTTTGTTATTTACAACGCCCGTATTTGCGACACTTTACGCCAAACGCTGAGTATGATGACCCATAACCCCAGACTGAGCCTCTGTCGAGGGGCGATGCGCCAGTGCCGATGGATGCTCTTGGCGAGCCTATTGCTAACCCTTTGGGGAACACCCCAAGCGCTATGGGCACAACGAACGAGTAAAAAGCATACGCTGCGCGGGTTCGTAAGAGAGACCACATCGCAAGAGACCCTCCCTGGGGCACAGGTAGTCTTGATGGGGACGACTACGGGGACAGCCTCTAATAACTATGGCTATTACTCCTTGATCCTTCCTGCTGGCGAGGTGAAGCTCCGTTTTTCTTATGTGGGGTATCAAGCAAAGGAGATCGCTTTGCACCTAGATCGCGACTCGGTTATCGACGTGGCGCTCGACCCCGAGGAGATTGAGCAGGTGGTGATTGAGGGTAAGGCGCTCAATGAGTCGAGTCGAAGCTCGCGGATGGGGGCGCTGCAGATCTCCAAACGGGCACTGGTTGAGGTACCGATGCTCCTCGGCGAACGCGATGTGATGCGTGTCGTACAGCTCCTCCCAGGGGTCAACAAAGGGCGTGAAGGGACGAGTGGTCTCTACGTCCGCGGTGGGGGGATCGACCAAAACCTTATTCTCTTAGACGATGCGCCTGTTTACAATGCGCATCACCTCATGGGGATGTTCTCTCTCTTTTCGGGTAACGCCGTTAAGAGTATAGAACTCGTTAAAGGGGGCTTTCCTGCGCGTTACGGTGGGCGACTGGCATCAGTACTCGACATCGTGATGGAAGACGGGAATATGCAGCGTTACAAGGGCTCTGTGAGCCTAGGGTTAATCTCCTCGCAGGCGTCGGTTCAGGGACCGATTGTAAAGAACAAGGCTTCGTTCCTTGTCACGGGGCGGCGTACCTACGCCGATATATTGCTTTCTCCCGCGATGCGCGATCTTGAGGCAAGTCCCGTCTTTTACTTTTACGACCTAACTGCCAAGCTTAACGTACAGATTGATAGCCGTAACCGTCTCTTTGCCAGCGGCTATTTCGGTGCGGATCGTTTTGGCGCAGAGAGCCTTAAGACCCAGTCGCTGAAGATGGATATGGGCATCACGTGGGGGAACAAAACAGGGTCGCTTCGCTGGAATCACCTCTGGCGCGACAATGCGTTTAGCAACCTGACGCTCATTTATAGCTCTTACGACCTGCTCACCTACACGAACCTCAAAATCCGCCGCAACGAGTATTCGCAGACCTTTACCTCAGGCATCGAGAACCTCGGCGTGAAGTACGACGTCAATTGGACGCAGTGGGAAGACCACGCGATTCGCTTCGGGGGGCAAGCCATCGGCTACCACTTTGTCCCGATGGCCTCTACGCTCAAGTATTCGGAAAAAAAGATTAACGAGATGGCGCGTACCTCGCTCTATTCACTCGAAGCCGCCGTTTATGCGGAAGATGACCTACGGGTGGGTGACCTCGGTCGGGTGAACCTTGGGCTTCGAGGCGCATATTACGGCATTGAGCAAGACCACCACTTCTTCATCGAGCCGCGCGCCTCGGGCTCGCTTTACCTGACCGACAAGTTTTCGCTCAAGGCGGGCTATGCGCTGATGAACCAGAACCTCCACCTCCTCTCATCAACGGGGATTGGACTCCCCACCGACCTCTGGATTCCCGCCACCAAGGCGCTTCGCCCCCAGCGGGCGTGGATCGCCTCGCTCGGCGGGGTGTATGATATCGACCGCATACAAAGTTCGTTTAGCGTAGAGACCTATTATCGACAAAGTAAAGGGAACATTACCTACCGCGAGGGATCTACCTACCTAGGCATTGACGACCTTGCAGGGCACTCGGGACGCTATTGGGAAGACATGGTCACGCGCGGCTCGAGTTGGTCGACTGGCGTGGAGTTCCTCTTGCAACGGCGGGTGGGGAACTTGACGGGGTGGGTCGGTTATACCCTCTCGTGGACGCGGGTGCAGTTCCCCGATATGAACCTCGGACGCTCTTATTGGGCGACGTATGACCGGCGTCACGACATCTCGGTCGTGGCAATGTACCGCTTCAATGACCATTGGCGTGCGGCGGCGACGTGGGTTTACGGCACAGGGAATGCTTTTACGCTGCCCAGAGCGCTCATCGGCGTTCCAGATGACCCACAAACCCCAGGCACGCGGCTCAGCGCGAAGTATGTAGATTATGGTGAAATCAATGGGTCGCGCATGGGGGCTAACCATCGCCTTGACATCGGTCTCCAGTGGGTGAAAAAACTGAAGTATGCCGAACGGATCGTCTCTTTTGACATCTACAATGCTTACAACCAGCGCAATCCCTTCTTCTACCTCGCCTCGCCCGAGGGGGAAACGACCTTTATGCCTCGCTATGGGGTTACGCGCACGACTTATATTTTGAAGAAGTTTTCCCTCTTCCCGATGCTCCCTTCCGTCTCTATCACCTTCAACTTTTAAGCGAAATGAAACACCTCTTTCGTCTGATTACCCTTGTGGGCGGAGTGTGGATCGCCCTGCTCTCTTTTGCCGCTTGTGACCCCATCTCTGTGGCGGACGACGTGGAGACGCCAGTGGTAGCCCCAAAGCTCGTACTCCAAGCCCTGCTTTGTCCGCAAGACTCGGTGCAGAGTATTCATGTACTCACGACTTTGCCCCTAAATGCGGATTTGGAGGAGTATTACCGTGCGCTGGATAAGGTCCGAGACCCGTGGCGGATGGCGACGGACGGGATTATCCCGAGTGCTCTCGTGCGTATAACGAACCTTGAGACGCAGGCGGAACTCACCGTACCCTTTCAGCTCGATACGCTCTGTTACACGTTTCGTACGAAGGAGTTTCCATTGAGAGAGGGGACGCGCTATCGCATCAATGTGGACTTTGGTTCTTATCCTCCATTGGAAGAGGAGGTAACCATCACTGCTGCTACGCGACCCGAGGTGGAAATATTAAACCAATCGTTGGCTACCTTTATCCGTCTCTACGTGCCGCGTGAGCCGCTCCGCTATTTCTGTGTCTATACCTACACAACACGCGATGATGGCTGGGGCGATCGGGTTGTAGCGAAAGTCAACTACCTTTCCAGCGAAACGAGCCATGACGGGGTGCTTACGCTTCGTTCTAAGTCGAGATTCAACCCCTTTGGGGCGCAACAGACGCCACCGAAGCTCGACTCGGTGACCATCTATGAGATTGACGGGCGCACCTATCGTTACTTCCAAGCCCTGAACAAGAACGAAGAGGTGGGAGATAATCCGTTTGCCTCGCCTGCCATCTTAGAGAATTACGTAAAGAACGGATTTGGACTCGTAGCCCCCTTGTGGCGTTACGAGCGCTTCATCCCCTAGTGGCGAGGGGGCTCTTTTTCTACGTGCGAGCGGGGCTCTATATGTACTGTGGCGTTGAGCGAGAGCTCCTCGCGTAGCGCATGTTCTATACGAGAGGTTATTTCAAACGATTCCCCTACGGTCATTTCGTCGGAAAGCACAATGTGAAGCGTGAGCTCTTGGTTCTGAATGTAGTTGTGTAGGCGAAAGTCGTGGGGTGTGACGTCGAGGGGCGCAGCGGCACGTGCGACGGTCTCTTTGATGGCCTGTTGTAATGAGGGGGAGGGCGCTTCGCCCACTAAGGTGCTGGCTGCACGGCGGATGGTGTGCCACGCCACGTAGCCAATCATCAGCGCTACCACAAGGCTGAGGAAGCCATCCATCCACCAAAACCACCTTCCCACTAAGACCCCAGCGAGCACCACGATAGAGGAGAGGGCATCGCTTCGGTGATGCCACCCGTCGGCATGTAGGGCCGTATTGCCAGAGCGTCTGGCTACAGCGAAGGTGAGGCGCGCCATAACCTCTTTCACCAAAATGCCGATGACCGTGACCACAATAGCCGCTACGCCAAAGGTGGCGGCTTGGCGCTCGAGCAACAACTCAATCCCTTTGTAGAAGAAGGTCCCCGCCACCCAGACGAGCAGGACGCCCACAAGGAGCGTCGTCAGGAGTTCGTAGCGCCCGTGTCCGAAGGGGTGTTCGCGGTCAGGCGGTCGTTTGGCAATATAGACCCCAGCTAAGACGACAAGCGAGCTCAGGGTGTCAGAGATGGTGTGCCACGCGTCGGCTTGTAGGGCGAGCGAGTGGGTCTTGAGCCCAACCCAGAGTTTGAGCACGAAAAGGAGCGAATTCCCAAAGATGGAAAGGAGGACCACGCCAAACACCCAGCGCGAACGGGAACGTTGAGCCATGAAGGGGATTTATAGAGCCAACACGCCGAGGCAGAGCAGTCCCCCAAACAGAAGACTATTACAGCCATTGACGAGCATAAACCGCGGCGTAAAGGCATAGCGCGACCGGTAAAGGTGGAGATGCTGCCCCGCAAGAATGAGGGTGAAGAGCCCCCACGCGAGATAACCCAAGCCTCCGAGCGACAAGAGCACGACGGCGATGCCAAAGCAACCTACTGCCACAAGGTGGGTCAGCAGGGCGATATGTGCCGCACGGCGCGCCCCGAAGCGAGAAGGCAAGGAAAAGAGCCGATGGGCTCGGTCAAACGCTTCGTCTTGGAGGGCATACACGACATCAAACCCCGCGACCCAGAAGAGCACCCCTAACCCGAGGAAGAGAGTCGCGAGTGAAAAAACGCCAGAAACAGCCAAATAAGCCCCGATAGGAGCGAGCCCAAGCCCACAACCCAAGATATAATGGCAAAGCCACGTAAAACGCTTTGTAAGGCTATAAACAAGCACAATTGCGAGTGCTATAGGGGCGAGGTAGCCCGTGATGGGCTGCAGCGCGTAGGCGCATCCGATAAACAAGAGACTGTTGACCACCACAAAGAGCGTCGCCGCACGCCGCGAAATCACGCGTCGAGGGATCTCGCGCCCCGCCGTGCGAGGGTTCAGGGCATCGTAACGGGCATCGACGAGGCGGTTAAAGGCCATGGCGGCATTGCGATTGGTCACCATGCAGAGCAGCACTAAGATGAGCGTCAGGGGGACGAAATCTCCTATTGTGCGTACGCCGAGCCCGTAGCCTACCGACGCAAAGGGAAGGGCAAAGACCGTGTGAGAGAAGCGCACGAGGCGAAACCAGTCCCTTACCTGCATCGTGGCTAGCGTCCCGTCTTGATCAGTTGCACAAACTCCTCGCGCGTGCGACTATCGGAAAGGAATGCGCCGGTGAACGCCGAGGTCGTGGTGACGCTGTTCTGTTTTTCAACGCCTCGCATCTGCATACACATGTGGGCAGCCTCGATCACCACGGCTACGCCTAGGGGGTGAAGGGTCTCGTGAATACACTCGAGGATTTGGCGCGTCAAGCGCTCCTGTACCTGTAGGCGTCGAGCAAAGGCGTCGACCACGCGCGCAATTTTGCTGAGCCCCGTGATGTACCCATTGGGGATGTAGGCCACGTGCGCCTTGCCGTAGAAGGGGAGGAGGTGGTGTTCGCAAAGCGAGTACAGCTCGATGTCTTTGACGATGACCATCTGTTGATACTCTTCGCGAAAAAGCGCCCCTTCGAGAATCGCGCGCGGGTCTTGTGCATACCCTTGGGTGAGAAATTGCATCGATTTGGCAGCTCGTAGGGGAGTCTTCAGGAGTCCGTCGCGCGCGGTGTCTTCGCCCAAGAGCGACAAGATAGCCTCGTAGTGTGCGGCGAGCTGGCGGGTCGTCTCTTCCTCCCAAACCTCGTTTTTCTGATAGAGGGGTGTGGGCTCGTGGAGTTCTTTTTCCATAGTTGGCGTTTCTCTTATAAACGTTGCATGACAAAGGTAACCCAATGGCTCGAATCTTCCTCTTTGAAAGGGGGCGGACTTGCGAGGTTTATTTTCGTTTGCCGTCTATTTTCGTCTGCTTTTCCTCGCCTTTGTCGGGGGGGGCCTATTGGTGCAGAAGCAAGGTTTTTACTAGTGTGGAGCGGGGTTGTACCTATTTTCGAACGGTTGTGCCTATTTTTGGTAGAACACAGAAAAGTATTACCTTTGCACACTGATTGTTGGGTATAATAGAGTAGAAGGTAGGATGTCTAAAGTATGTCAAATCACGGGGCGTCGAGTTCGCATCGGTAACAATGTGTCTCACTCCAAGCGTCGTACCCGTCGCACATTTTCTCCGAATCTGCGCATGAAGCGCTTCTTTTTAGAAGAAGAAGGTCGTTGGGTACGCCTGAAGGTCTCCACGGCGGGTATCCGTGAGATTGAAAAGAACGGTCTAGCTGCGACCCTTCGCAAGGCGAAGAAAGAGGGGCTTTTGACCAAAGAATATTAAGCGTCGAGGCGAGTTCACACATCTAGCCTTCGCGAGTCGGGAAAGGAAGTAAGACAATGGCAAAGAAGAACAAAGAGGCGCGTGTGCAAGTCATCTTAGAGTGTACTGAGCACAAGGCATCGGGGATGCCGGGGACGTCGCGTTACATCACCACCAAGAACCGGAAGAACACTCCCGAGCGTCTCGAGCGCCGGAAGTATAACCCGATCTTGAAGCGTGTCACGGTGCACCGTGAAATCAAGTAGGCGAAGAACGAGAGAAATCAACCTGAGGAGGGTCGAGAAAGATGGTAAAGAAAGCAGTGGCGTCCTTACAGAAGGGTGAAGGGCGTACCAAGACTAAGTGCATCAAGATGGAGCGTTCGCCCAAGACGGGTGCGTTGGTATTCAAGGAAGAAATGGTCGATAACAGCGAGATTAAGAACTACTTCGCAGGTAAGAAGTAGTCGTTGTCTTTCTTGTTGCGTTTGTCTGAGAGGATAGACGTTACGCGTGCGGGTATTGCCGGTTGAGGTGATACCCGCACGCGTTTTTTCTTGTCTGTGCTAGGAGCGTATGCTCTTAGCACAGATTCCCATTTCCCGTAGGGGGGGAGCGTGCTAAACCCCTACAGAAGACAGGACGCCCCATCGGGAGTCACGACAACCGAATGGCTGGGGTCCGTAGGGGTGTAGCGTGCTACACCCGCAATTCGCGGCAACGCCGCGCCTGCCCGATCCGCCTTTGCCCGC
>CALHZE010000122.1 GCA_938040915.1 uncultured Bacteroidia bacterium
CCCTTTCCCGCGCTGGTCGCCCGCACCGCCGTCCGCGTAGGACCCCACACGGGCCGCGCGCCCTTAGCGCCGCACGCACGGATCGCGCGCCCACGTAGGACACCTTTTGTATCTTTGTCGTCGGAAAATAACGGCAAAATGGGAAAGAAAAAGGGGTGGCTCGACTTTTCACCCAAACTGTTTACTGCGCTCCGCAGCTACTCGCTAGGGACGTTGGCACAGGACGCGATGGCGGGGATTATCGTGGGGATTGTTGCGCTACCACTTGCGATTGCCTTTGGTATTGCAAGTGGCGTATCGCCCGAGGTGGGAATTTTCACAGCCATATTGGGCGGCTTCATCGTCTCGCTGCTTGGGGGGTGTAGCGTGCAAATCGGGGGACCGACGGGGGCCTTTATCGTTATCGTCTATGGGATTATCCAGCGCTATGGGATTGACGGTCTGATCGTTGCAACCCTCATGGCCGGCATCTTGCTGATCGTGATGGGTGCGTTGCGCTTGGGGACGCTCATCAAGTTTATCCCCTACCCCATCATTGTGGGTTTTACGGCAGGGATTGCCATTACCATTTTCTCTACGCAAATCAATGATTTACTGGGGTTAGGGCTTACGCAACTCCCAGGAGACTTTATCGGCAAGTGGGGTCGTTACCTCGGAGCGCTTGACAAGACCTCGGTTGTCCCTCTGTTGTTTGGGGTGGGGAGTATTGTGATTATTGCTCTGACGCCCCGTTTTTCGAAGAAAATCCCAGGGTCGTTATTGGCATTGGTGTTGCTCTCGGTGCTGGCGTTCCTTCTCAAGAGATTTGTTCATTTGGAGGGACTTGAGTGTATTGGTGACCGCTATACGATAGCGACCACGCTCCCTTCGCCCGTGTTGCCAAGTTTGAGCTTGGAGACGGTAAGAGAGCTTTTTCCCTCGGCATTCACGATCGCGCTGCTTGGTGCGATTGAGTCGCTGCTTTCGGCGAGTGTTGCCGATGGGGTGACGGGCGATCGCCATGGTTCGAACACCGAGTTGATTGCACAGGGGGCCGCCAACCTCTTAGTGCCCATTTTTGGAGGCATTCCCGTCACGGGGGCTATTGCGCGCACGATGACCAATATCAACAATGGCGGTCGGACGCCGGTGGCGGGAATCGTGCACGCGGTGGTATTGCTCTTGCTGCTGCTCTTTTTAGGTCCGTTGATGGATTACATCCCGATGGCGGTTTTGGCGGGTGTGTTGGTCATCGTTTCTTACAACATGAGTGGTTGGCGCTCGGTGGTCAATATTTTACGCGGACCGCGAGCGGATGTGGCAGTGATGGTGGTCACGTTTGCCTTGACGGTGTTGTTAGACTTGACGGTGGCGATCGAGATCGGCTTACTGTTGGCGATGTTGATGTTTATGCGTCGCATGATCGAGTCGGTGCGGATACGGGTATCAGAAGATCATTTAGCGCTTGATTTAGAGGAGCAAAAGAGCCATAATTTGCAGCATGAGCGCATCGAGATCCCCCAGGGCGTGGAGGTTTATGAGATAGAGGGACCCTTCTTTTTTGGGATCGCCAACCAGTTTGAGGAGACGGTCGCGGCGGTGGGGAGGACGTCGCGGGTTCGGATCGTGCGGATGCGCTTTGTTTCGTTTATGGACTCTACGGGGGTGCACAACCTGACCAACCTCGTGAAAATCTGTAAGATGAACCGCGTGCACCTTGTCTTAAGTGGTGTAAATAAGGAGGTGTTACATACGCTCTTGTCTTCGGGGCTTCTCGATAGTATTGGGCGCGAGAATGTGCTTCCCAACATCCACCTAGCGTTGCAGCGGTCGCGCGAAATTTTGGAGGCAGAGGGGTAGTAGCGGTCGGGATCGATATTTGAAAGATCCTTATATTTGGAATCTGAAAACGCCAGCCCCATGAACGAAAAGACCCCACACGAGCTATGGCTGGACTGCCTAGCCATCTTGAAAGATTTGGTTTCCCAGTCAATTTACCAGACCTATTTCGAACCCTGTGACATAGTCTCCTACGACGGGCGGGAGGTAAAGATCTTGGTGCCCAGCGATCACTACCACGAATATATTGAGGATAAGCAGATTACGAAGCTCCGTCGTGCGTTACTAAAGGTATTTGGGAAGGAGCTGCTCATCACCTATCGTGTATCGGTCAAGCGCGGCAATAGTGCCTCGGAAAGCACGTCGGCGCAATACCCTGCGAAGCCAGAATATCCGCAGCGGAATCAGAATATCGTCGTATTGCCCACGGAGGCAGCGCGACGCGAGCAAAATGCAGGGGCTCGGAATGTAACAGTAGACCCACAGTTACACCCAGACTTTTGTTACGAGCACCTCGCT